>WFOJ01000200.1 GCA_015488125.1 Mariprofundaceae bacterium | reverse complement strand
GCAAGTCGCGTCCCATGCCTGCAAAGTGATTGCCGGAACCAGCGAAAACAAAAGCAAGCTTGCCTTGTTCTGCCAGCGGCTTGGGCGAGTAGAAGAGGCGGTCCTGCAACTGACGATCCGGCACGGGTGGCACGGCGCCGTTATGGCGCAGCAATGTTGGCGCATGCTTCAGTTGTTTTTCCAGCATGGCGGCATCATCGGCAACCAGCGTCAGGCGGCGCCTGCCCGCTGTCTGACGATGGTAATGGATAGCAGCCAACTGATGCATGGTAGCTGCCGGGTGAGCGGCAGCCAGCTGACGCAGGCTATCAACCGCTTGTTGCAGTGCAGGCAAGTCGTCGGCAGCGAGCAGGAACAAGCCGCTGCGCAACGGCAGGGCCGGTTCGGCGACCGGCTGGCTGACCTGCGCAGCCTGCCGCAGCGATAGCTGCTCATGCTCGTCATTGAGCGGGTTGCTGGCGTTGATGTGCAAGCAGCGTTCACCCTGCTGGCGATCATGAATCCAGGCTGCTGCCCGGCCATCATCATGGCGATACAGGTTGTGGTATAGCTGATCTGCCGCCATGATCACGGCAAGCAGGCCGCTGACAGCGCCGCTATCGCCAAAACGAGCGCGAATATCTGTCTGACGGATGGTATCGCCGCGACTGGTCGCCGTATCATCATCAATCACCGCCAGAATGCGATTGCCATCGCGTTGCGCCGCGCTTAACGGTTTGAGCACGAGAGCGGCAGCGGCATCACTGAGCGGCGTGGCATTGTTCGGATCGCGAGCAAAGCGGCTGAGCAGCAGGCGAATATCGGTGGCCATATCAACAGCGCCGACCAGCGCCTGCGCTACCTCACCTGTACGCAGTGATTGCAGGGCTACATGTAGCGCACGCAGGCCGGATTGCTGCTCATCGGCGATGGTGAAGGCCGGGCCCTGGGTGCAAAAGGCCTTGGCAATGCGACTGGCCACGGTGCTGCCCAGGGCGCCAATGGTGCGTCCGGCATTCAGCGCCGGGGTGATTTGATCGCGCAGTTCGGCTATCCAGGCCTCCAACGCTGCCTCATCCAGGTTTAAGCCTGCCTGCTCGGCCCAGCGGCGGGCATGGTTGGCAATATCCCAGCGGGCGGCGTAGTTGCAGGCCTGCATGTCCAGCCCGCAACCGATGAATACACCGGTTTTGGCGGCAGAACCTTGCACGCCGGCCTCGCTTAATGCCTGATCGGCCATGTTCAGCATCAGCATCTGACGCGGCAGCATTTCCGCCATTTCATTGGGCGGAATGCGAAAGCGGCCAATATCGGCGCTCACCCGCTCGATGGCAAAGACCTTGTCTTGCGGCAACTGTAATTGCCGAAACCATTGTTGCTCAGCCATGCCCCACCAATGACGAGCCGCTTGCGGCTGTTGTGGGTCGCCATCCAGCCAGCGTTGGCGCAGCGCTTCCATATCATCCCAGGGGCCGCATTGGGCGGCCATACCGATGATGGCGACAGCTTCGTTTGTCTGCCTTGGTTGGCTGGTCGTGACGGCAGGTTGATGATCGGCCGACCATGATTCCAGCAATAAATGGGCGTTGATGCCGCCAAAGCCGAAGGCGCTGACAGCAGCACGGCGGCGGCCATCGCTGGCTTGCCAGATTTCACCTTGTTTGAGCAGACGGAAGGGGCTGTTGGCCATATCGATTCCTTTGGCCGGTGCGCGATGGTTGGCAACGGGAGGGAAAATGCCGTGTTGCATGGCCAGCAGGGTTTTCATCAGCGCGGCAGCGCCAGCGGCCGTGAGCAAATGCCCGATATTCGATTTCACCGATCCGATGACGCACTGACCCGGTTGCCATTGCTCATGTTGCCACAGCGCCTGCATACTGCCAAACTCAATCACGTCGCCAACAGGCGTACCCGGAGCATGGCATTCGATCATGTCCACATCGGCAGGCGACCAGCCGGCCTCGGCATAAGCCGCCTGCATGGCGCGCTGTTGACCTTCGGATGCCGGAGCCAGCATGCCACCCTCACGGTCATTGCTCAGACCAACGGCGTGAATCACGCCATAAATCCGGTTGCCATCACGCACGGCATCATCCAGGCGGCGCAGAGCAAACAGGCCACAACCTTCGCCTACCACAAGGCCATCGCCATTGGCATCAAACGGCGCAGGAATGCCGCTGGGGGAAAGCGCCTGAAGTTGCGAGAACCCCATTTGGGTGTAAAGTGAGTCGGGGCGGGAAAGGCCACCTGCGAGCATGACATCAGCACGTCCGGCACGCAGTTCATCCATGGCCAGGCGAATCGCGTAGAGCGAGGAAGCGCAGGCAGCATCAATGGTGTAGTGGCTGCCGCCAAGTTGCAGGGTTTGCGCCAGGATGCTGGCAGGCCATCCGGCCACCCAGGGATTATCACCATCAAGCTGCACGGAGGGATGAGCGGCTTTGTCCTGCAGCAGGATTTCTTCCATGCTACGCAGCAGGTAATGACGGCTCAGCGCCGAGGCCTGTTCGGTAGGTAGCGCCAGGTTGCCAATAATCAGACCGCAACGCTGACGCAGCGCATCATCCAGTGCTGCATGCTGCCAGCAATCATGCCCCACCCGCAGCAGCAGGCGAAACATCGGATCCAGTTGTTTCAGGCGCGCTGCGGGCAGCGGAATATCCGACAATGCGGATGGTGCAATCAGCGCATCATCGATAAAACAGGCGCGAGGCGAGTCAACATGATCCGGCAGTCCACGCTGCTGGCTGTGGATGTCGTCGGCATCAAGCAGCCAGCGGTGTTGTGGTGGACGGCGCGAGGCACAGGAAGCGCTGATAATATGCGCCCAGAATTCATCCAGATTAGCGGAATCCGGAAACAAACCAGCCATGCCAACAATGGCAATGGCGGGCTTATTCATGGTCAAAATCCAGCTCGTGGGTGTCAAAATCGAGTTCGTTGGTCAAATGTGGCAGCGTTGTTTTGCGGAAGCTGTCGGCCAGCGAAGCGCCGATGACGCAGCGATAATCGCGCATATTTGCCAGCAGCAGGCCGCTATCTTGATCGACAAAATCAATATCGGCAGAGACTTCAGCATTGCTACTGGGATGCGTATGTATGCGGATCTCCACGCCATCTTCGGGAAAACAGGCGACATACTGACGATAGTTACCACAGCCAACCGGCAACGAAGCCATGTGCTGATGCTCAAAGCACCACAAAATCATTGATTGAAAAGCACCATCCAGGGCCAGTGGATCGGTGATCCATGCGCTGCGCAAGGGATGTTCCAGCCATTGATCCGGCGTCGGCGCCGTGAGTACCTGCACCTGCATGCCGTGGGTCGCATGCCCATCAATATGCACCAGTGCATGCAGATCCGGGCCATGGAACAGGCGTCCATCCTGATAGACATCGCGCATGGGATGCGGCCATGCTTCCAGCGCAGGCAGGGGTTCTGCTGGGCCTGCAAGTGGCCGTTGCTGGCCAAGAAGAACGCAGGCCTGGGCATGGAGCAATGGCTCACCGCGCCGATCAGCCGATTGCATGCGGACATTGACGAATGTTTGCGCGTCGCCGTGTTGCGCGGCTTCAGCGATCAGCTCCAGCATGATCAGATCATGCTGACCCAGTGTCACCGCCTTGAATACGCGCAAATCATCCATGCCGATGAATTGCAGGCCGGGGTTGGCGTGCAGTGCGGCATGCGCCAGCCATTCCATCATCATGGCCATGGGCAGCACAGCCTGATGATTCATGACGTGTGAAGTCAGGAAAGGGTATTCATCCAGCGTCAGTTCCAGGCTCAGAACGGTGTCGCTCAGCGGGGGTTGCGCCGTTGTTGTATCTGATGCAACAGCGTGCGCAGCTTTCTTGTCGTCCTCGTTATTGTCGGTTGTTTCGTGGTCCTCTTCAGGTGGTGCTGGCAGCAGTGGTGCATAATCGCCGAGCACCACGGTTTCCACAGCCTCGTCAGTAGCCGTTCGCAGCTCCTGCAACAGGTAGTCGGCGCCGGTATCCAGATCAATCACGGCAATGCCTTCTTCGGCAAAGAGCTGGCGCAGGGCATCATTCACCATGCCGCCATCCCAGGGGCCCCAGTTGGGTGCAAGCACGCGACAATCCGGGTGTAGCATGGCCTGATATTCTGCTTCCTTGTTGAGGATTTCGTTGGCGATGGCGTAGTCCACCTGCCCTTTGCGGCCAAAACGGCCTGTGGAGGATGAGAAGAAAACCATCATGCGCAGCGGGTCATCCCTGGTCGCCGCCAGCAGGGCACGCATGCCGGCAACTTTGGTATTGTAGACACGGTAAAACTGCTCTTGGGTTTTATCGCCAATCAAACGGTCGGCAAGCACACCCGCGCTGTGAATCAGACCTTTGACGGGACCATGCTCGGCGCGAATGTCAGCGATGACGCGATTGACATTATCGTGATGGATGACATCCACCTGACGATAAATCGCTGTGCCGCCGACGCTCTCAATGCGGGCGAGTGTTTGCCGAATCTCGCGTTGGGCCATGACGCGCTCATATGCCTGTTGCAGTTCACGCGGTGAAGATGTGTCAGCGCTGTGTTCAAGCAGGGCCTGTTTGATGGCCTGTTCCGTGTCTGCCTGCGCCAGCCATTCGGCTTCATCTGTCAGCGGACTGCGGCCAAGCAAGAGCAGGGTCGCCTGTGTTGCTTTTGCCAGGGCAACAGCAACATGGGCGGTCACACCACGCGCACCGCCGCTGATGACAACCAGGTCACCCTTGCCGATGGGCAATGCTTGTGTTGCTTCAGGGACAGGGGCATGCCGTAGTCGCAGGGTTTGCATGCCCTGCGGCGTGCAACCGATTTCCAGCTCGCCCTCATGCATGGCTTCAGTGACCAGTTGCCGGGCCAGGGCGCGGGCTTCTTCGCTTGCTTCAGCGGGAAGATCAAATGCTGTGCAGCGCACTTCCGGCCATTCGTGATGCGCTGTCTTGAGCATGCCGTGCAGTCCTCCGGAAAGTACATCACGGGGCATGCCACCGGCAGGCAGGCCAAAGCAGCCATTAAGGCGGGAAATACTTAGCAGCATGGATTGCGGTGTTGCCCGCAAGGCTTTTTCGCAATGTTGGAGTGTATGCAGGTACTGCCACATGCGCTCATCGTTCATGCCATCTTCAGGAGCCAGCAGTACCAGTGCGTGAAGCTCGCCAGGCGCTTCCGGCAAGGCTGCCGGATCAATGCTTTCCACCCAGTAACCTGCACCCGCCAGGGCATCGCTCAAGGCTTCTGCCAGTTTTGAACCATCATCGCAGAGCCAGCAGGTGGCATTGGCTGCGGGAGTTAAACAGCTGCGCTGTTCACTGGCCGACAAAGGCGCCAGTTGCAAAATTTGCCGGGAAACAGTGGGTTGGAGGGGGAGCTCCTGGGTTGGAGTGGCTGGGGAGGATGGTTCGGACGGTGCTACAGACGGTGCTACGGAGCCGGCACCATCAAGATAGCGACTGATGTCACCCAGCGTCTGCAACCGGCTCAGGTCTTCCGGTGCGATGACGGGGGCATCGGGCAGTGCGGTTTGCAGGGCGGAGAGAATTTCCACCCGTTTGATCGAATCAATACCCAGATCCCCATCCAGGGTCATGGATTCATCGAGCATATCG
>WFOJ01000199.1 GCA_015488125.1 Mariprofundaceae bacterium | reverse complement strand
TTCATGCGGTAAGGCTTGTTGGAGCCATCGGCGATCAGATACACGCCAAACTCACCCTTGGGATGCTCAACAGCCGCATACACCTCGCCCTCTGGCACATGATAACCTTCGGAGAAATACTTGAAGTGATGAATCGTCGCTTCCATATCGTTCTTCATCAGCTCGCGTGGCGGACTGGTAAAGCGATAATCATCCGGCTTGATGGGGCCGGGGTTGGCCTCCAGCCAGTCCAGACACTGCTGAATGATACGATTGGATTGCCGCATTTCTTCAACACGCACCAAGTAACGATCATAGCAATCGCCCGTTGCACCCACAGGAATATCAAAGTCCAGCTTGTCATAAACATCATACGGCTGCGTCTTGCGCAAATCCCAGGCAATGCCGGAGCCACGAATCATCGGCCCGGTGAAACCCCAGGCCAGCGCAGCTTCCTTATCCACCACGCCAATATCGACGTTACGCTGTTTCCAGATGCGGTTCTCGGTCAGCAGGGTTTCGTATTCATCGACATAGGTCGGGAAGCGTTCGGTGAAGCCGCGAATTTTGTCCGTCAGACCAGCAGGCAAATCCTTGGCTACGCCACCGGGACGGAAATAGGCCGCGTGCATGCGCGAACCGGACACTTCTTCATAATAATCGAAAATATCTTCGCGCTCGCGGAAGCAATAGAGGAAGACGGTCATGGCACCAATATCCAGCGCCACCGCGCCCAGCCACAGGCAATGGTTCAGAATGCGCGTTAATTCGGCATACATCACGCGAATATATTGCGCCCGTTCCGGCGGCGTAATGCCCAGCAGCTTCTCGACGGCCAGCACATAAGCATGCTCATTGGCCATCATCGAGACATAGTCAAAACGATCAAAATAAGGAACGTTTTGCAAATACGTTTTCTGCTCAAACAGTTTTTCCGTGCCGCGATGCAGCAGGCCAATATGCGGTTCCGCGCGTTCAACAACCTCGCCATCCAGTTCCAGTACCAGACGTAACACGCCATGCGCCGACGGATGTTGCGGGCCAAAGTTCAGGGTATAGTTCTTAATCTCAGCCACGATCCACTCCTGGCCAGGTTTTCGGTGTGATTTCCCGGTTTTTCACCTGATTCGGACGATAGACGCAGCGCCACTGGGTTTCATCGAAAAACAGTTCAGAATGGCCGGTAACCGGAAAATCCTTGCGCAGCGGATGGCCATTAAAACCATAATCTGTCAGCAGGCGACGCAAATCCGGATGGCAATTGAAAATAACACCAAACATCTCGAATGTTTCACGCTCGAACCAGTTTGCCGTCGGCCAGACTTCAGCTACTGAATCGACCCACTGACGTTCAGCAACAGCCACCTTCAGACGTAAACGTTTGTTACAACGCACTGACAGCAGATGATACACCACATCAAAACGCGCTGCATCGGCATCATGCCCCGGATACTCGCTGAGATCGACACCACAAACATCCATCAGCTGATCATATCCGCATTGATTTTTCAGATAATGGCACACATCGACGACCTGCTCCCGTGCCAAACGAACCACCGCGCCATCGGCAGCCGTGCTGACATCAACAACAGCATCAGGGTATTCCTTCTGCAAACGCGCCACATCGGCATCCTGCGACACCTGGCTGACGGATTCTGTGTACATGACTTCCATCAGTTCCCCCTAGCGTGCAATCGTATTGGTGCGCTTGATTTTTTCCTGCAACTGAATGAAGGCGTATAACAGCGCTTCAGCAGTCGGCGGACATCCCGGCACATAAATATCAATCGGCACGATGCGATCACAACCGCGCACCACCGAATAGGAATAATGGTAATAACCGCCCCCGTTGGCACAGGAGCCCATGGAAATCACCCAGCGCGGCTCGGACATCTGATCATACACCTTGCGCAACGCCGGTGCCATCTTGTTGCACAGCGTGCCAGCGACAATCATCAGATCCGACTGACGCGGCGACGGACGCGGCACAATACCAAAGCGATCCATATCGTAACGCGAAGCACCGGCATGCATGAATTCCACCGCGCAACAGGCCAGACCAAAAGTCATCGGCCAGATCGAACCTGCCCGGGCGCCATTGATCACCTTGTCAACAGTCGTAGTAATAAAGCCCTTGTCGAGCAGGCCCTCTATTCCCATTGCAATGCCCCTTTATTCCACGCATAAATATAACCGACCAGCAAAATAACGAGAAACAACATCATCTCGATAAAACCGAAAAAGCCGATCTGATTGAGTACGACTGACCACGGAAACAAAAAGGCTGTTTCCAGATCAAAAATAACGAACAGGATAGCAAGTAGATAAAAGCGCGCATCAAACTGCATACGCGCATCCTCGAACGCTTCAAAACCGCATTCGTAGGCCGATAATTTTTCTTCA
>WFOJ01000198.1 GCA_015488125.1 Mariprofundaceae bacterium | reverse complement strand
CACTGAGCATGCCAAGCCCGTCCTGAAAGACGACGTGATTCAGCATTTCCACACGCGCCTCAAGTGAATGGCGCGGATCCCGGTCGAAATAGAAGGCAGCATCAGCCAGTCTCGCATTCACTACGCGGGCATTACCCTCGGCTACCCGCAGTGGATCGCGGGATTCAATATTGGCGACGGCAAAAAACACCGGGCTGGCCGAACCATCTTCGCACTCGCTGGCAAAACAGCGCTGGTGGTGTTTTAACTCGACGCGACTCACTTCACGCGGCAGGCGCAAAAAACATTCATCATAGTGGCCAGTTACCACCTGTGGCCATTCCGTCAGATCGGTGACTTCATCCAGCAATGCCTCATCCGCAAGCAGCTTGACGTTTTCACGTGCTGCCGCCAGTTGCAGTTGATCGGCAATCCACTGGCGACGCGCGGTTCTGTCGGCCATGACATATTGCAGTTTAAGCTGTTCAAAGGGGTGGTATGCATCCAGTTCGATGGTCTTGCCATGAATCCGATGACCTTGTGAATGCACACCGGCATGCACCCCGGCATAGCAGAACGGGATCAGTGTTTCACCCAGTCGGGCGACTATCCAGCGAATAGGACGAATAAAGCCTTCATCCCGCGCTGCGCCATCCTGCCAGCGCATTTCCTTGGTGCAGGGAAGGTTGCGGATGATGCCTGGCAAAGCTGCCGCCAGCAGCTCGCTGACCGCCTTGCCTTGAATGCGGCGCCGGGCATGCATATAGCGCCCCTTGCCATCGCCTTTATCCTGCAACGAGAAGGCATCCAGCGGCAAGCCTTGCTTGCGGGCAAAGCCCTTGGCTGCCTTGCCAGCTTCCCCGTTGGGGAAAGCAATGCGCTCTGGTGGCCCCCAAATATCTTCCTCGCGGTCAGCCTGCATCAGCGGGCAATTGCTACTGTGCAACAGCAATCGCCGGGGCGTTACGCCAAGGCGAATATTGCCAATATCCACATGTGCTTGAGCAAGTGTGCGAACGAGCTGGTCGCGCAGGGCTTCAGCCAGTGGCAATGCCAGGCCAGCCGGTATTTCTTCGCAGCCAATTTCAATCAGTAACGCATCTTTCATGATTCTTCACCCTCAGCGGCAGCGGCATAAGCCTGAGCGACAGTGCGCGCCAAGGTGCGCACCCGGCCAATAAAACGCTGGCGCTCGGCCACGGAAATCGCGCCACGGGCATCCAGTAAATTAAAGGCATGAGAAGCTTTCATGATCTCCTCATAAGCAGGACGCAACAGCTTGCATGCCGTCAGTCGCAGGCATTCCTTTTCAGCCTGGTCAAACTGCTGATGCAGCCAGTCAACATCCGCATGATCAAAGTTATAGGCGGAAAACTCCACCTCGTTGGCGTGAAACACCTCGCCATAGCTGACGGTGCTGCCATCCGGACGCTTCACCCACACCAGATCATAAACATTTTCCACGCCCTGCAAATACATGGCCAGACGCTCCAGTCCATAGGTGATTTCTCCGGGGGTGCGGCCAAGTTCGACACCACCGACCTGCTGAAAATAAGTAAACTGGGTGATTTCCATACCATTTAACCAGACTTCCCAGCCCAGTCCCCAGGCGCCCAGCGTCGGTGATTCCCAGTCATCCTCGACAAAACGAATATCATGCACATCGGTATCAATACCGATTTCCCGCAAAGAGGCGATATACAGATCAAGAATATCAGCCGGTGCAGGTTTAAGAATCACCTGAAACTGGTAATAATGCTGTAAGCGGTTGGGATTTTCGCCATAGCGACCATCGGTAGGACGGCGGCAGGGTTGCACATAGGCGGTACGCCAGTCATGCCGGTCGAGTACGCGCAGAAATGTTGCCGGATGGAAAGTCCCGGCGCCCATGGATGCGTCATAGGGCTGCTGAATCACACAGCCCTGCTTCGCCCAAAAATGTTGAAGGGTAAAAATCAGTTCCTGAAAACTTGGCAACAGAGCATCTCCATCAAGATCGTTGTGGATAAAAAGCAGCAGCTAATCATCATTAATATCAAAATCCTTGTTATCACTGCGTTCAAGGCGCATAAAGGCGAGAAAAACAAGAACAGCTATGCCAATAAAGGCCAGAGAGACTTTTTCCCAGGAATCCAGCCAGGACGTAAAGGCAATCAGCAACGACAGCACAATCGCCGTACTACCGAAGATCAACGCCACATCCAGAAAATCCAGCGCCATGCCCAACCCGATCATCAAAAAGCCCGCGATAAACCACAGATTGGGATTTAATAACCATGCAGCCATGTTCCGTCTCCGTCAGTGCTGATTCCAGATCACCCGCCGTCCCTGAAGGCTGAAGCCTTCGTTGATCAAACGGCTCAGCGTTTGCGGGTAAAGGCGGTGCTCCGCTTCGTGCATGCGCTGTAGTAATGACTGACGATCATCATCATCCAGCACAGGAATGGCAGCCTGCGCCAGCACCGGCCCGCCATCGAGCACTTCATCCACCAGATGCACGGTGCAT
>WFOJ01000197.1 GCA_015488125.1 Mariprofundaceae bacterium | reverse complement strand
TGATCAATCTACTACGAAAAAGCGGATATTGGCCAAATCTTCGCCCTGTTTTTGTTAAATAGCGCTGCTATTCGCCGCCAACAGGTCGTATATTTGACTCAATCCCGCTATTTCTCGCGACGATTGCCAAAATCCGACAGACTCCTAGTCATTTGCTGTCGGCGAATGATGACATTCGCACCATTCAGGAGCTGCTCGGCCATGCCAGCCTGAAAACGACGATGATTTACACCCACACTGTGCAATCACAAACGCTGAAAAAGGCGAGAAGCCCGCTGGACTTGCGGTGATTCAGAATCTACTCATGGCTCGCACACGCAGTCGTGCTAACCACCGATTTTCTGCCTGCACCACAACCACAGGCTGTGGCCATCCATGGCGATACCCATGGCGGCAGGGATGGAAAACAGAGTGATGACGGTGGAGAACAGCAGTCCCCAGGAGAGTGCCAGCGCCATAGGGGCGACGAAGGGGTCGTGGCCGCCCCAGCCGTAGGCGGTGGGTAGCAGGCCGACGACGGTGGTGATGGCGGTGAGCAACACCGCGCGCAGGCGGCGCAGGCCGCTTTCGATGACAGCTTCCCGCCACGGCTGACCAGTGGCCAGGGCGCGCTGGATGAATACGGCCATGACCAGCGAGGCATTGACCACCACGCCGGTGAGGGCCACAAAACCCATCATGGCCATGAAGGAAATGGGTTGCTGGTGCAGCCAAAAGCCGACAATAATACCGATCACACCGAAGGGAATGGCCAACATGACCAGCACAGGATAGCGCACGCTGTTGAACTGGATGGCGAGGATGACGAAAATGCCAGCCATGGCAAAGGCAAAGCTGAATATCAAGCCGCGCACGGATTCTTCACTGCGTTCCTGCTCGCCACCTAAGTGAACGTGGGTATGTCTGGCATCGCCCAGCCATTCAGCCTGGTGCTGGCGCACCAGATCGTTAAGCTTTTTCGAGGTGATGATGCTGCGATCGACCTCGGCAGAGACGTTCATCACCCGGTTGCCATCCTTGTGGCGGATGCTGTTGCTGCCCGGCGCCTCGACGGCCTTGGCAATGCGTGCCAGCGGCACCAGTCCACCGCGCTGATTGGGGATTTGTAGCTGCATCAGCGTATCCATGTGACGGCGGGCGGCTTCGGGGTAGCGAATGGTCACATCCACCTCTTCCTTGCCTTGCTTCAGCGACGAAACGCGCAGGCCATCAAAAGCAGCACGCACATGGCTGGCGATGGTGGCCAGATCAATGCCGGCATAGGCAGCTAGCGTGCGATCTACTTGAATATGCATTTCCGGGTCACCTGGCTGCAAATCACTTTCAATGGCATGCACGCCTTTGATGCCATGCAAAAAATCCACCAATCGCTGGCTGACAGCGCGCATTTCGGCATCGCTGCCCCGCGTCAGTTCCACTTGCAGGGCACGGCCAACCGGTGGCCCGGGGGTAAGCATGGCAAAGCTGATATCCGCTTCCGGGAACATGGCCGGAATATCCGCCTGAATCTTGTCCATAACGGTGAAGGCACTGGTGGTGCGTTCGGTGAAGGGGGTGAGAATCACCCGCACGAAACCGAAGCGATCCCCCATGCGTTTGAGCGATTCGCGCTGGTCGGCACTGTTTTCACCCGCTACCAGGGTAGTGGTTTCGAGAATGTTCGGGTCAATGCGTTTGCGCACCTCGGCATCCATGCGCAATAACAGGGCGTAGGTTTGCTCCAGCGTTGTGCCCGGTGGCAGCGTCACGCGCAGGTAAAATTCGCTTTCTGCCCCTGAGGGGAAGAGCTGAAACTCCATGCTTTTGGCCAGCAACCCTGCTGCCGCCAGTCCGGCAAGGGTTAGCAAAATAGTCAGGTAGCGCAGCTTGACTGCCCAGCGCAATAAGGGTGCATAGATTCGGGAAATGATGACGAACAGCCAGCGTTCCCTGGGATGTTTGCGGGGGTTGGCGATGTCGCGGATGTGATTGGGCAGAATCAGGATGGCTTCCAGCCAGGAAAACATCAGCAGTACCACCACAACCACCGGAATGGAAAAAATAAATTTACCGATGATGCCGTCCATGTGCATCAGCGGCAAAAAGGCGACGACAGTGGTCAGCACGGTGGCGCTGACCGGGCCTAGCAATTCGTGGGTGCCATCGATGGCAGCCTGTTCCGGTGTTTTGCCCTGCTCCATATGCCAGGTAACGTTTTCGCCGACAATGATGGCATCATCGACCATCAGCCCCAGCACCATGATAAAGCCGAACATGGTCAGCAGGTTCAGCGTCACCCCGGCCAGATACAGCAGCAGCAGGCCGGAGAAGAAAATTACCGGCAGTCCCCAGGCCGTGGTGATGGCTACCGATGGACGCAAAAAAAGGATCAACGTCAGCAACACCAGCCCCAAACCGATGGCGCCATTGCTGGTCAGCACGCCCAGCCGCAGCCGGGTGATCAGCGAGAAATCCTGATAAACGCTGACCTTGATCTTTTCGCCATAGGTTTTCGGTACGGTTTTCAGGTAAGCGCGGACGCGGTCACTGAGCTTGATGATGTCGGCATCACCTTTTTTCAGCACAATCATGTTCAGCGCTGGCAAGCCTTGCGCGCCGACGTAGCGGCTGGCTTGTACCAGCGTGCGCTCCACCGTTGCCACATCGCGCAAATACAGTGCCTGCCCGCGATCATTGGCGCGCAGCACCAACGCCCCGGCATCCGCCGCATCATGGAACTCGCCGACAATGCGAATCATGTGCTGGCCGTTATCTTCCTTCAGTGTGCCGCCAGGCGCGTTCAGATTCCAGCTTCTTACCAGTCGCGTCACATCATTGATGGAAACATGGTGACGGCGCATGCGCTCAGGATCGAGGGTGATGCGGATTTCTTCCTTGCGGTCGCCCTGTACCAGCACGCGTGAGACGCCGGGAAGATTAAGTACGTCATCCTCGATGCGATCTCCCAGCCGCTTGAGTTCCAGCGGCTTCATGGGTGCAAACAGCGAGAAGGTCAGCACCGGTGCCTGTTCGGATTTCACTTCAGTAATCGTCGGGTCAGCAGGCAGATCCGTCGGTAACCCGGCTTGATTGATGGCCTGTTGCACATCCGACACCAGCCGCGAGCGATCCTGATAATCAGGGTCAACCTCAATGGTTAATTGCATAAAGCCGGGGAAGGCCGTGCTGCGCACCGTCTTGATACCGTCGATACCTTTAAGCTGGCGCTCAATCGGCGTGATCATGAGTTGTTCCACTTCTTTGGGCGTGGTACCGGGATAGGCGGCAGAAACCACCACCACATCAAAATTCACGCTGGGAAAAGCCTCGCGCTGGATATTCATCGCTGCATAGATGCCGCCGCAGAGCATCATGATGGAGAGCATATTGACCACCAGCCCACGGCGGACAAAAAAGGCAATCATGGCACGCATGGCTTATTCCGGCAGCAGCATGCCAGCAAGAAAACGCAGGCGCACGGTGGCCAGGGCGATATTCAGTGCCTGCAAGGCAGCTTGCAACTCCGCGCTGCGCAATTCGCCGGAGAACTGGATGATGGTCGCCGTATCGGCACGGCCTTCGCTGTAGCGCGCCAGTTCTGCCTGGTATTTGCGCCGCTCGGCGGCTACCCGCGCCTGTGCTGCCTTGCTGTTTTGCCGGGCGTTGTATAAATCAGTACGGGCGGTGGCAAGGTCGGTGCGCAATTGTTCCAGCGTTTGCCAGCGTTGCAGCATGATCTGATCACGTTGCAGCGCATTGCGCGCCAGCGCCGCCTTGCTGGCATGATTGCCAATATCATCGCGCCATTCGATGCCGATGCCGACATAGCGGTCACGCAAATCAAAGGAATCATTGAAGGTTTTGCTGTTCAGGCCGGATAGGGCGCGGCTGCCAAGCTGGCCGAAGATATTGAGTTGTGGCTTTAGTTGGTCTTCCAGAATCGGCTCAGCGGCCTGCGCGGCGGCCAGTTGAGCCGCTAACTGACGAAATACTGGTCGTCGCGCTTCAGCCTGTTTTAACAAATCATCGTCGCTTTGCCGCAACGGCTGAAGTAAAGGATCATTCGCCGTTAATCGGGCATGCAGGGCATCTTCACCCTGCTTAAGCAGCAAACGGCTGAGCGCGGTCTGACTGCTGTGCAGTGCCGCTTCTGCCTGCACCTGCGAGGCACGGCGTGCTGCCAGCAAAGCTTCGGTTTGCAGGCGATCCGCTTTTTCCAACAAACCAAAGCGTTCACGCTTGCGCTGATAACGAAGCAATTGTTCAGCGCGATGCACGGCATCGTCGGCGATATGCAGGCTTAATTCGTTGGCGCGTAGCTGAAAAAAAACGCCGATCGCCTGCTGAATCAGCGCTTCCTTGCGCAGCTGTACGCCATAACGAGCGGCTTCAATGCCCTGCCGGTTCACTTCTTGCTGCAAACGATAAGCAGGGTTGCCATGCCCCTGCAGCAGCGGATAGGTGTAGGTGACATCAATCTTGCTTTCATACACCGGGTTCATCGTCGCCTGAAACAGCGGTGAGGTGGCAGCAGGATAGCGCAGGCGCGTGCGGCTGTAGCTCAGCGTCGCATTCAGTCGCGAGCCATCAGCCAGTGGCTTGCTGACATCAGCACTTAATAGCCCCACATTGGTGATATTCGGGCCAAAAGGGCTGGTGCTGGGCTTTTTCTCATCCGAGCCTTGCAGCCGCACGCTCCACTGACCATCGAGCATGGCCTGGCGATCCTGTTCTTTGAGGCGTTGCTGCGCCTCGTTCAATTCCGCCAGTGCTACGGCGGGTTGTGCCTTGACAACTTGCTGTAATAGCTCGCTGAGGGTGATTTCCTGCGCTTGCGGGGAACTCGTGGTGGACAGCAGGCCAACGGCCAGCAACCAGCGACGCATCAGGCGCGCTCGATATAATCGCCGCTTTCGGTGTTCACCCGTACTTTCGTGCCCGCCTCCAGATAGGGGGGCACCATGATGCTGGCACCTGTTTCCAGTTTACCAGGCTTGTAAGAGCCTGTTGCCGTTTGCCCCTTGATGGCAGCATCGCATTCCACCACGGTGAGCACCACGCTTTGTGGCATTTGCACATTCAACGGCGTATCTTCGTGAAATTCAATGGTGACGATCATTTCAGGCAACAGATAGGGGAGGGCATGCTCCAGCATTTCCCTGTTCAATGAAATCTGCTCGTAGGTTTCGGTATCCATGAAGTGATAAATATCGCCTTCGTTGTACAGATACTGCATTTCTTTCTGGGACAAGGTGACCCGCTCCACGCGCTCGGTGGAGTTAAAACGTTTGTTGGTCTTGTTGCCAGTCGTCAGATTGCGCATTTCCACCTGCATGCAGGCAACGCCCTTGCCAGGTGTGACGTGCTGGGTTTTCATTACCCGCCAGAGTGCGCCATCGACTTCGAGAATATTGCCTGTACGAATAGCTGTGGCATTGATTTGCATGGAAAACTCCTGTGTCAGGCTTTTTTAAGAAATTTGGTCAGCAGCACGATGGATACGCCATTGACTTTGCCTTCGATTTGTTCGGGATGATCCGTCAAATGGATGCCGCGCACCATGGTGCCTCGCTTGGCTGTGAAGCCTGCGCCCTTGACATCAAGATCCTTGATCAGCGTCACGTTATCGCCTTCATTCAGAATGTTACCATTGCTGTCTTTTGTCGGTGGCAGTTCATCCTCATCATCATCATCCAGTCCAGCTTCCGCCCAGGCACGCACATCATCTTCCAGATACATCATATCCAGCAGGTCTCTGGCCCAGATCTCGGATGATAAGCGCTTAAGCATGCGAAAGGCCATCACCTGCACGGCTGGTACCTGGCTCCACATGCTGTCATTCAGGCAACGCCAGTGGTTAGGGTTAAGTTCTCCGTTGCCAGCTACCTGCTGACGGCAGACAGGGCACAGCAGCACATGATGATCAGTATCGCTGGCCCTGGCAGGCTCAACCAGTACCGGTGCAAGATCTTCTGTAGCAGCGCACAGCTCACATTTGGCATCGCTGCGTTGAAACAATTCGACTTCCAGCGTCATGATTACCTCGAACGGGATCGTTTTATCAATCGGTTAACGTCGCGTGCAGATGCTAGTTGATAAGAACAGGGCAGGCGGCGCGGCGTGCAGCCTAAAAGGCAGTCAGCGAATAGCAATCAAGTGTGTGATATTACATCCCTCCTACTTACGTAACATAACCTTGCTTCACACATCATTTCGATATCACAGCAGGATTCTTCCTAAACCTCATTTGCTCATTTAATTTGAATAGGGTAGTTGCTATTCGTTAAGTTCACAGTGCAGGTTCGACAATGCTTTCTACTTTACCCTGACCTTGTTTTATTTGTTGTATATCACGAAAATTTATTCCCATTTACCCTGAAAAAGCTGTTGCTCTTGCAGCATACCGGAAAAGTGATGATCACCGCCGGCTGCATCTCTCAGTGTCAGCGTTAGCCGATGGCTGTTTGCATCATACGTTACATGATCGGCAGGAACTGCCTTGGCCTGGCAGTTCCCCTGATACCAGATGCCTTTAGCTGCCGGCTGCTGGCTGCTGCCAGCAATTTCCAGCATCCAACCATAACACTGCTGCCCGTCAGCAGTGGTAAACATTTGTTGAAAGCGACCGGTTAGCAAGCCAGTATTTGTGTTGCTGGCGACCGTTTGAGGTGCAGAGGTGGCGGTTGTCGTAGCAGTGCGCATCACGTAAATAGAGCTGAAGGCACAGTTCGGACCGTGATAATCGCCGCAACTGGTGCCCGACTCACTGATCTGCACCTGCCGGGGGTGAAACAAAAACTTCAGATCGCAGCCTTCCACGGAAAAATCAGCATGCTGATTGTCTGTCAAGGTAATAAAGCCATTAACCTGGCCTGTGCAACTATTCTGCTCATCCAGGGTGATCCAGAAACGATACACCGATGGCGTTGTGGTTTGTCGAATATCCAGTTGACCACGGGCGCTGCGGTAGGTACCAGTGATCGCCGGAGCCGGTGGTGGTACGGCGATGCCTCCTGCTGCCTTTTTCAACGCAGTAGTGGCAGTGGTGGTTTTGCTTGTCTTATCCGCTGTTGTTTGGGCCGTGTCAGCGTCTTTTGGCGCGCTGTCTGCCTGTTTATCCGAGCTACCACAGGCCGTCAGTGTGAATGCGAACAGGCAAGCTACTATGATGGTGTTGGGCCACCCGTGCTGCATGCGTTCACTTTGTTGTACATCATGATTGTTCATGGTATTCTCCTTCTGCTGCCAGTTCATGGCTAAACTCGTCGCGATAACGTGAAATAATGATAATCAGCGCCAGTGAATAGACAAAAGTGGATAACAATACCACACCCAGCACCACGGCGGTGAACATGTCCAGGTGCGGAAAATCAGGGGGAATCATCATCAGCATAACAATAGATAACCCGCCTTTGATACCGGCAAAGGTAAGCACGCCCCACCAGCGAAAATTGATATCCGCCATGCTTTTCAGCTGGTTGCTGATCAGCGCGAACTTGGCCATCATCAGGGCGCGAATCAAGGTCGTGATTACAAACATGCCAAGGATTTCCCGCCAGTACTGGCGCAGTAGCGTGATGTCGATAATTTCAGCCAGAGCGATGAACAGCATGGTGTTGGCCAGCAGAGCCAGAAGTTGTACATCTTCGCGGGTGCGGGCGTGGCGTTGCTGTTCCTCGTGGGTGGATTTAATTTTTTCCAGCGCCAGCTGAATCAGGCGCGGTGATGAGTGTGAGCGCACGGATTCCTGACGCAGCGCATCTTCTTCGCGTCCCATACGCTGGCGGGCATAATCATCACTGGCATCCATGGTGTGCTGAATCGTCAACATGGCGCAAATACAAGCCAGAATACCGGAAAAATGCGTATGAGTATGCATGCCCAGGCTCGCCAGCAAGAGGTAGAAATGCTCGGCCAGTTCAAAACTGGCGTAACCTGTCATCAGCACCAATAGCAATTCTGCCATGCGATGATCTGTTGTTTTCATCAACAGTAAACCAAAATAACCGATAACAATGCCGACAAACACAGAGCCAGTCAGCACCAGCAGACTGGTTTCAGTAATATACCAGATGGTGATATACCCGCCTTGTAATGAAAACAGGCCGATAAACACAAAAACAATCAGCGCTGTCGCATCGTTAAACAGACTTTCCCCCTCGCAGAGAATCTTCAGTTGGTGAGGCAGTGAAAAACGGGAAAAAATCGACACCACAGAAACCGGGTCAGTCGCTAGCACCATGGCAAATAACATAATAACGGCAGCGGTTTCAAGCTGGTATTTGGCAAACAGCAGGTCGGAAACCCACAAGGCCATCAGTACCGATAATGAAACGGCGACCACCGCCAAAAAAAACAGACTGAGGGCATGCTTCTTCAGCATGGATAACTTTAGCTGCAGTGAATCTGAAATCAGTAACACGGGCAGCAGAAACATCACCAGCTCGGCAAAATCGGGCATATCTGCCGTAATCACCGGTAATTGCTGAAATAACACATGCGTGGCAAAAGCGAGCATCAGCAGGGCAAGCGGTGAAGGCACACCCCAGCGCTCCTGGAGCTGAAGCGCCAGATAAAGAATACCGCAAACCATCAATAGCGTTGCAATCACGCGCCTCCCTCCTGGATGTGTGGCTTTTTTATTCCACACCGTTGTCAAATCGAATATCGTGGCAATCAAGACATCGCGGCATAGTTTAGCAGTGTTGGGGGATGAAATGTCAACACAACCTGAATACTGGTTTGTGGTTCATCAAATAGCGATAGTATGCACGGATATCAAAAATTTTCAATGCTAACTCACGGTGACATATGGTAATTGTGTAACATTCTAATTGTCTTCGAAGGCGGTATGGTTCAGTAAGTGGTGACGGGTGACAGGTAAGCTTCCCCCTGTTTTCAGTTCATCCCAATGTCGCCGTAGACGCTTGAGAGAGACAGGTTCAGGTGTTTTCAGTTTTGGTGCAAACAGGGCCACATGCAGTTCTTCCAGCAGCCAGCGGAATGTTTGCATGCCGTCGCGGCAGGCTGCTTCAGGGTAGCGTTGTAAATGCTGCTCGTAGTCATTCCGTAATTGCTGCCAGGCAGTGTAATCCTGTTGATCGCGGGCAAAACGGCGAGGACCATGTTCCAGACGATGGCAGGCGGCCTGCACATAAACGGGATAACGCAACAAACAGGGCATGGGCGTTTGGGTGATAAAGCCAGGGCTGAACAGCCCCGTCAACAAGGCCTCAAGTTGTTGCGCAATGCACTGTTTTTGTGGTGATTTGGCTGGCAGCTGCTGGTGAAATTGCTGCCAGCCCTGCAAGGCTTCGCGCAATGCTTCAGCCAGTTTTTCGGCACAGGGAACAAGCCGGGCGCGACCTTCATCAAGCCGCGCTTCAAAACGTTGCTGATTATCTGGCCAGGGTGGTTGCATGAATACATGTTCGATGCAGGCATGGAGTATTTGCTCGGGCACAGGTTGCTGCTCCTTAAGCTGACTGGCCAGCAGGGTCAGTTCGCGTTGCGCGGGAAGTTTGCGCCTGATCCACTGGCACTGCTGCTTCAGTTGCAGGGCGAAAAGCCGGATCAGGCCCTGACGATGCATGGCTCTGGCGCTGGCCTCGCTGTCACACAGGTGCAGGCATACGCCATCATCCTGCGCCTGCAAGGCCGGGTACAGCGTGATCATGCGCCCTTGTATGCGTTGTTGCAGCGAAGGCGGAATATCGCCGAAATTCCACTGCCGGGCGCTTGTGCCTACAGGCAGTGTCGCCGCTTCTGTGGCATGCTGATGGCGCAAACTGTGCAGATCGTCGCTTTTTTCGATGATCCGGCCTTGTTCATCAAGCACGCAAAAATGTATGCGCAAATGATCCGGCAATGACTGTTCACGCCATTGTTCAGGGGGAATCACCAATCCGGCCATGCGCCGCACCTCACGACTCAGTGCGGCATACAGATCGCCTTCGCCAAAGGGCATGGCGGCCAGACAGGCAGCGGCAAAATCCGGCACCGGCACCAGCGCCCGCCGTTGCGCTGCGGGAAGCTTGCGAAACAATACCATCAGTT
>WFOJ01000196.1 GCA_015488125.1 Mariprofundaceae bacterium | reverse complement strand
GCAACTGGAGAAGAAAATATGTTCGTGACCATGAATCGTTTAAGCGTTCATCCGGATCATTGGCAGGCTTTTGAGGAACGCTTTCGTCAGCGTAGTCGCCTGATTGATCAGCAACCAGGATTTATTCGCAACATGGTGCTGCGTCCGGAACGCAGCGGGGAGCCGCATATCGTGATGACCTTCTGGCAGGACAAGGCATCATTTGAAGCCTGGACGCGCAGCGAAAGCTTCCGCCAGGCGCATGCCCGTGCCAGCGATACGGCAAAAGAAATGTTCACTGCGCCGGGAAAACTGGAAATGTTCAGCAGCGTCACCGATACTGCCGCATCGTAGCAGCAATCTGCCGCAGGCTGGACGCAGGCTGAAAGATTCTTAACATGCGCCGGTTCAAACCCCTGATACCAGCCGTTCACAGGCGAATCATGGCCGGTATCTGAAAAGTTCAACAGCCTTGCTGAAGGCTTCCTGAGAGCGTATAACCTTGACCGATACCCCATCCCCTGTTGCCGTTGCCACATCAACAGAGCAGGACGATCAGGCTGTTGCAGCCAATACCCCCCGGGCTTGCCATATGCTGCAATCACTGGCCCAGCCGTTGCTCGCCCGGCGCCAGCAACAAGGGTGGTCAGTTCGTCGCAGTCCAACCGCGCCGGGCAGCGATGAAACAAGCATCTGGCTGCCGCCTGTGCCACCAGCCTCGCTGGGCAGTCGGGGCTTTTGCCTCAACATGGGTATTCGCTACCCCTATGTCGGCGGTTCCATGGCCAAGGGGATCAGTTCCGTGGCCCTGGTGAGGGCGCTGGGACGCGCTGGCATGCTGGGCTTTTTCGGTGCAGCGGGATTGCCGCTGAACACAGTGGATGCAGCAATCAGCGAACTGCGTCTGGGCAAGGCCATTCCCTTTGGCTGCAATCTGATTCACAGTCCGAGCGAACCACAACTGGAAGAAGCGCTGGTTGATCTGTACCTCAAACGCGAAGTGCGCCTGATCGAGGCCTCCGCCTTTCTGGATATGCGTTTATCGTTGGTACGTTATCGCACCCATGGTATTCACCGCGATGCCAGCGGTCGCATTATTACCCCCAATCGCATTATTGGCAAAGTCTCTCGCGAGGAGGTCGCCGCCAAATTCTTTGCGCCACCACCAGCATCCATGCTGGCCGAACTGGTGCAGCGAGGTGATCTGAGCAGCGAACAGGCCGCGCTGGCAGCACAGATTCCAATGGCTGAAGATGTCACCGCCGAAGCAGATTCAGGCGGCCATACCGATAATCGCCCGGCGCTTACCCTCTTCCCTACCCTGCTGGCGCTCAAAAACCGCCTGCAAAACGAACACGGCTACAGCACACCGCTGCACCTTGGTCTGGGCGGCGGTATTGGCACACCTACAGCCGCCGCTGCCGCTTTCAGCATGGGAGCGGACTATATTGTTGTCGGCACGGTGCATCAGGCATGTGTTGAATCCGGCAGTAGCGATCGCGTACGGCAATTACTGGCACAAACGCGACAGGCGGATGTCACCATGGCGCCCTCAGGCGATATGTTTGAAATGGGCGTAACCGTGCAGGTTCTCAAACGCGGCACCATGTTTCCCATGCGTGCAGCCCGCCTTTATCAGCTCTACCGGCAGTACGACAGCCTGGAAAGCATCCCCGCCGATGAGCGTAACAAACTGGAAACCACCATCTTCCAGTTACCGCTGGAAACCGTATGGCAGCAAACCGTTAGCTTTTTCCAGCAACGCGACCCGGCACAGATCGCGCGTGCCAGACGCGACCCCAAGCATCGCATGGCGCTGGTTTTCCGCTGGTATCTGGGGCAGTCCCCGGTATGGGCCAATCAGGGAGACCCCCGGCGAACCATGGATTATCAGATCTGGTGCGGCCCGGCCATGGGCGCATTCAATGAGTGGGCGCATGGCAGCTTTCTCGCCACCCCGGAGAACAGAACGGTGACCTGCGTGGCCATGAACCTGCTCTATGGCGCAGCTTTGAACCTGCGCCTGCAACAATGCCGCAGCCTTGGCATCAATGTCGGCCATATTCCCCAGGCACCCTTAAACAGCGAAACCATCATGGAGTTGATCAGTTGAAGCATAGCGGTACAGCATCTGCGGCCACACAGGCCGACTTCACCCCTCTGGCCATTATTGGCATTGGCAGCATTTTCCCGCAGGCCGAAAACCTGATGCAATTCTGGCAAAACATCCGCGATGGCAGGGATTGCATCACTGACATCCCCGCTACGCATTGGGATACGACCACACTTTACGACCCCGACCCCAAAAAGCCTGATCACGTGTATGGCAACAAGGGGGGCTTTCTCCCTTCCATTGATTTTGAGCCAATGAAATACGGGGTACTGCCCAATGCCATTGAGGCCATTGATACTTCACAGCTACTGGGTCTGGTGGCCGTTGAACAGGCGCTGAAAGATGCCGGCTATGACAAGGAACGGGACTTCAACCGGGATCAGGTCAGTGTCATCCTCGGTGTTACCGGTGCCCTGGAACTGGTTATTCCGTTGGGTGCCCGACTTGGTCATCCACGCTGGCGACAGGCGCTGAAAGATGCCGGTGTGGACGATGCAACGGCTGAAGATGTGATTGCCCGCATTGCCGACAGTTATGTGCAATGGCAGGAGAACTCCTTTCCCGGTCTGCTGGGCAACGTTGTCGCTGGCCGCATCAGCAAACACTTTAATTTTGGCGGCACCAACTGCGTTGTCGATGCCGCCTGCGGCAGCTCGCTGGGAGCGCTAAACCTGGCGGCGCTGGAACTGGCCACGGGCCGCGCTGACATGGTGGTCACCGGCGGTGTGGATACCTTCAACGATGTCTTCATGTACAGTTGCTTCAGCAAAACGCCGGCGCTATCG
This sequence comes from Mariprofundaceae bacterium, assembly GCA_015488125.1. Classification (GTDB taxonomy): domain Bacteria; phylum Pseudomonadota; class Zetaproteobacteria; order Mariprofundales; family Mariprofundaceae; genus AB-137-C09. The sequence continues at coordinate 3,022 of WFOJ01000196.1, read as the reverse complement.
CCTTCAGGCCATGCCCGCCCCTTTGCCGACGATGCCGATGGCACCACACTGGGCGAAGGCATTGGCATCTGTGTGTTAAAACGGCTAAACGATGCCGAGCGCGATGGTGACCGCATCTATGCCGTCATCAGGGGGCTGGGTACATCCAGCGATGGCAGCAACGCCGCCATTTACGAACCGGATGACAAGGGTCAGCAAAAGGCCATTGCCCGCGCTTACGCCCAGGCTGGTATTGATGCCAGGCAGGTCGGGTTGATTGAAGCGCATGGCACAGGCACCCGCGTCGGCGATGGCATTGAAGTGCGTGCCCTGCAACAGATCATGGGTGAGGCCAGTCAACCCTGGTGCGCGCTTGGTTCGGTCAAATCACAAATCGGTCACACCAAAGCGGCCGCCGGTGCTGCCGGACTGATCAAGACAGCACTCGCCCTGCACCACAAAATCCTGCCTCCGACCATCAAGGTCACGCAACCGCGCCGTGAATTACAGGATGAGCGATCACCCCTGTATCTTAACCGTGAATCCCGCCCCTGGCTGGGGAAACAGCCCCGTTATGCCGGGGTCAGCGCACTTGGTTTTGGTGGCAGTAACTATCACTGCCTGCTCAGCGAATATGATCACCGTAAACACGGCGAGGACTGGGGCCACGATGTGCAATGGCTGCTGCTCTCCGCCGATGACAAGGCTGAACTTCGCCAGCAATTGCAACAATGGTCGGACGATGACGACTGGTCAGCCCTGCGTCGCCAGGCCGATGCCTGCCGTCGTCGCTTCAACGCTGCGCAGCCGTGCCGCGCTGGCTGGCTGGTTACCCCGGCAACCGATCGCCAGGCATTGCAGCAACGCCTGCTGCAAGCACTGGATCATATGCCTGCCCAGGGTCTGCATGCCGATCACGAATTCATGATTGCCTGTCACCACGACAGCGGCCAACTGGCTGCCCTGTTCCCCGGGCAAGGCGCACAATACCCGGATATGCTGCGTGGCTATGCCTTGCGTTTTCCCGCTTTTTTCAATGCCCTGGCAGCAGCCGATGAACACTGGCCCGATGAGCTGCCGCTGTCGGAACTGATTTATCCCCGCGAATACACCACCGCCGAGGAGGCTGACAAACGCCTGCGCGCTACTGAGCATGCCCAACCGGCACTCGGTGCCGTCGAAGTCGCTGCCATGGTGCTGCTCCGGTACTTTGGCGTTCATCCGGATGCCTGCGCTGGCCATAGCTATGGTGAGCTGGTTGCCCTGTACACTGCGGGAACACTGGATCTGGCCGATTTGTATCGTCTCTCTCGATTGCGTGGTCAGCTCATGGCCAGCGCCGGACAAGGCGGTATGCTGGCGGTACTGGCGCCGCTGGAGACGATTCGCCAACACATGGAAAAGCATCAGTTGGATGTCGTGTTGGCCAACCGCAACACACCGCAACAAGGCGTGCTCTCCGGCTCACTGGCGGCCATTACTGCGGCGGAAAAACTGTTGCGCGACGAAGGACTATCCTGCAAACGGCTGGATGTGGCTGCTGCCTTCCACAGCGATATGGTGGCCCACGCCGTCAGCCCCATGCATGAAGCGCTGCAAGGCATGACGATGCACGCGCCGCGCATTGCTGTTTATGCCAACAGCACGGCAGCACCCTACCCTGACGATGGCGATCGCATTCGCCAGCAACTGGCAGCGCAACTGGCCAAACCTGTGGCCTTCGTCGAACAAATCGAGGCCATGTATGCCGACGGTGTGCGCACCTTCATCGAACTCGGCCCGCATGACCGCCTTTCCGCGATGGTCACGGCCATTCTCGGCGACCGCCCGCATCAGACCCTGGCGCTGGATACACCCGAACGGCCGGATACTGCCGTTACCCAACTGGCTGGCACGCTGATGAAACTCAGTGTGCTGGGGTATGCTGTCGATGGCAGCCAGTGGGATACGCATGTCCCCGAAGCCCCTGTCGCCAGCAATAAAAAATCACTCCACATACCACTTTGCGGCGCCAATCATTTCCATCCCCCTGCACCGCGTCCACCGCGCACCACAGTAGCTTCTGCTTCATCACCCAAGGAGCCCACCCCTGCCATGCCTGCTTCGCAACCACCGATTCATCAGCCTGCATCGGCGACACCTGCCGCAGCACCACTGGCCGCGCCTGCTACGCAGGCCTGGCAAACACTGGTGGAGATCCAGGCTCAGACAGCACGCCTGCACGAGCAATTTCTGGCTTCCCAGGAACAGGCAACGCAACAGTTAATACAGCTCATGCAGGGTCAGACGCCACAATCTGCTGTTCCCATGCCAACCGCAGCGCCAACCGCAGCGCCAACCGCAGCGCCAACCGCAGCACCAGCCGCAGCACCAGCCGCAGCACCAGCCGCAGCACCAGCCGCAGCACCAGCCGCAGCACCAGCCGCAGCACCAGCCGCAGCGCCAACCGCAGCGCCAACCGCAGCGCCAACCGCAGCACCAACCGCAGCACCAACCGCAGCACCAACCGCAGCACCAACCGCAGCACCAACCGCAGCACCAACCGCAGCACCAACCGCAGCACCAACCGCAGCACCAACCGCAGCACCAACCGAGGCAGTTGCTGAGGGAGAAGGACAGAGGGCAAAAACGGCCCACGTGTTGCTCGACATTGTTGCTGAAAAAACAGGCTATCCCGTCGATATGCTCGATGAATCCATGACCCTGGATGGGGATCTGGGTATTGATTCGATCAAACGGGTGGAAATTATCTCCGCCCTGCAAACCGCACTGCCCGATGCCCCCGTCATCGCGCCGGAAGACCTGGGCCAGTTGCAGACGCTGGGGCAGATCATCGCATATCTGGGTGACCGGAAGACAGAGGACAGAAGGCGGAAGACAGAGGACGGAGGGCAGAGGGCGGAAACGGCCCACGTGTTGCTCGGCATTGTTGCTGAAAAAACAGGCTATCCCGTCGATATGCTCGATGAATCCATGACCCTGGATGGGGATCTGGGTATTGATTCGATCAAACGGGTGGAAATTCTCTCCGCCCTGCAAACCG
>WFOJ01000195.1 GCA_015488125.1 Mariprofundaceae bacterium | reverse complement strand
TCGCCACGATAAACATCAAACAGGCGAACATCAATCAATGTTGCTGGTGTTTTCTTCCGCGCTTCATTGCACAGCGCTTCGGCGGTGACTGAATCAGGCAGTAAAAAGACGAGATCGCGCTCCACTGAAGGAAACTCAGGTATAGCAGAAAAACGTGGTGTTTTGGCTGCTGGCAGGGCATCCAGATTGATATTGGCTACCCATACTGGCACATCGCCCAGGTCGTATTGACGGGCAATCGCTACATCAACACGGCCGATCATGCCCACTACGCCTTTACCGGCACGAATTTCCGCGACCTGCCCGGGTTGCAGGCCCGGCACTTCGTTACGCGGTGGTTGCATGCGGGCATTAACCCTTCGGCGTTCCAAATATGTTTCTACCAGCCCCTTCAGATCATAAAAATCCGCCTGACGTGCCTTGCCATACCATTGATCGTCTGCCACCTGACCACACATCAGCCAGGCAATCTGGTTGCTTTCTGTCACGCCATCCGCGTCCAGCTGATATGTTCGCCCGGTTTCCACCAGTGTCACGCCTTTTTGTTGGCGGTTCATATTATGCCGGGCAGTGCCCAGCAGGCCGGTCCACAGGCTGCGACGCATGACGCTCATCGCCTCGGAAATCGGGTTGTCCAGGCATACGTCCTTACCATCATCCGCGACGAACAGGCGTTGTTCGGCAGGCGAGATAAAAGCATAATTGATGACCTGCACACAGCCTGTTGCCACTGCTGCTACGGCATCATCGCGGTACGCAGGTGTGTGTTGCATGGTTGTTGGTGGCAATATGGCGGGAATGCTGTCATAACCCATGACCCGGGCATACTCTTCGCTGATATCTTCCGGCAGCGAGACATCATGCCGCCATGAAGGAATGCTGACATGCAGCACATCCCCGTCACGGCGAATACCAAAGCCCATGCCCCGCAAGACAGTATCTGCCGTTTCGGCGATCGGCATACCCAGGCGCTGGCTTAAACGCGATACCGATGTTGCAAGCGTTCGTGGCTGACATAAGGCGTCCACATCGCCACTGCGGCTGATGGCCGCCGCCCGACCACCGAAAAATTCAATAATCATCGCCGTTGCCCGCTCCATGGCAGGCAATACCGCAGCAGCATCAACGCCACGCTCGAAACGCATGGAGGCTTCCGAAACCATGCCATGGGTGCGACGGCTCAGGCTGATGCGTGCCGGGTTGAAAAATGCGGATTCCAACACCAGGTCGGTGGTTTCGGCGGTGACACCGGATGCCAGTGAACCCATGATACCGGCCATGGCCAGCACTTTTTTCTCATCAGCAATCACCAGATCACCCGCATGGGTGCGTAGCTGACGTTCATCCAGACCGGTAAAGGCTTCGCCATCCTGCGCCGAACGAATATGGATAGGTCCTTCAATGTGCGAGGCATCAAAGGCATGCATGGGTTGCCCCATGTCCAGCATCAGATAGTTCAGCACATCGACCACGCCGTTTACCGAACGCTGGCCTGCAGCTTCCAGCCGTGCTCGCAGCCATGCCGGGGCCTCGCCCACACGCACGCCAGAGATGCGTCGCGCCAGATAATACGGGCAATCAGCCTCAGCTTCGCGCACCAGCACCAGTTCATCGTCATCTGCTTCCTGAACCTTGATCCCTGACTTCTGATTTCTGAGCTCTAACCCCTGATCCGCCGCCAGATCCCGCGCCAGTCCCCGTACACTCATGCAGTCGCCACGGTTGGGGGTAATCGACAGTTCCAGAATGGCTTCCTCCAGTTGCAGATACTCACCCATGGCCATGCCAACGGGAGCATTGGCAGGCAAAATCATCAGTCCGGCGGCATCTTCTGCCAGGCCAAGTTCCGCCTCGGAACAGCACATGCCGCAGCTGACCTCGCCACGCACCTTGCCTTTTTTGATGGTCATGCCATTGGGCAGACTGGCGCCGATGGTGGCGACCGGGATTTTATCTCCAACCTGCATATTGGTGGCGCCGCAGACGATATGCAGCGGCGCTGCCTCGCCAATATCCACTGTTAACAAGCGCAGGCGATCGGCATTCGGGTGTGGTTCCATGCTCAGGATGCAACCGATACGCACGGCAGACAAGCTGGCACGGGGGTATTCAATCGCTTCGACCTCATGCCCCAGGCGCACCAGAGCAGCGGCAATTTCCTCCACTGTGGCTGTTAGTTCCACATATTCACGCAACCATGAAAGTGCCAGTCTCATCCGCCAATCCTCCGCAAAAAGCGCACATCGTTCTCAAAAAACAGCCGTAAATCAGGAATACCATATTTGAGCATGACCAGACGCTCCACGCCCAGACCAAAGGCAAAACCTGACCAGCGTGCCGGATCCATGCCCACGGCTTTAAGCACGTTCGGGTGGATCATGCCGGAGCCAAGCACTTCCAGCCAGCCGCTGCCTTTACATACGCGGCAGCCCTTGCCATCGCATAACACACAGCCCATATCCACTTCAGCAGAAGGTTCGGTAAACGGAAAATAGCTGGGGCGCAGGCGAATCGGCAAATCACGGTTGAAATAAGTCGAAAGAAAATATTGCAGCACGCCTTTCAGATGCGCCATGGAGACATCTTCACCTACCTTGAAAACCTCTACCTGATGGAACATCGGTGAATGCGTGACATCATGATCGCAACGGTAAACACGCCCTGGCGCCACAACCGCCAGTGGCGATTCGCCATTGCACTCAAGATGCTTCATCATGGCGCGGATTTGTACCGGTGAGGTATGGGTGCGCAGCAGACTTGTCTGCTCGTCTTCTGAACGCAGAAAAAAGGTGTCATGCATGGCTCGCGCCGGATGCTCCGGCGGTATATTCAGGGCATCGAAATTGTGAAACTCATCTTCAATTTCCGGGCCTTCGGCAATGGTAAAGCCCATGCGACTGAAAATATCGCTGATCTCGTTAAGCCCTTTTTGCAGGGGATGTTGCGCGCCGCTGGCCAGCTTGCGTCCGGGCAGGCTTACATCCAGCCGCTCTGCGGCAATACGCGCAGCTTCGGCGACAACCTGCAAGCGGCTTTCAGCTTCGCTAAAGGCCTGGGCCAGCACCGTCTTGAGTTCGTTGACGTGCTTGCCGACCAGCGGCCGTTCCTCTGCGGACAAGCGTCCCACGCCTTTGAGAATACTGGTCAGCCGACCTTTTTTGCCGAGGAAGGAGGTGCGCAGTGACTCCAGCATACGCAAATCTTTCGCCTCTGCGCATGCTGCCAGTGCCTGCTGGCGCAATTCATCCAAACTGGCAATCAGCGATGCACTTTCGCTCATGCTATCCTGCTCCATTGTGCCGGTGTGAGAGCCAATGTTGTTGGCTCGGAGTCTGTCGGGCTTTGACAAAGCTGCTGTGAAAAACCGGATATTGGCCAAATCTTCGCCCTGTTTTTGTTAAATAGTGCTGCTACTTACCGCCAACAGGTCGTATATTTGGCTCAATCTAGCTGTTTCTCGTGACGATTGCCAAAGTCCGACAGACTCCTCGGGGGAAAAATAAAAAAGGGCAGGGTTCGCCCCCGCCCTTGTTATGATGTCGAACACGTCAGGGCTGCCATGACGGCATAGCCCTGCCGCTCAGATGCTGGCGCGGGCTGTTGCTGCCAGTTTGGCAAAGCCTTCGGCATCCCGAACGGCAATGTCCGCCAGTACTTTACGATCCAGCTCAATCCCTGCCTGCGACAGGCCATGCATGAAGCGAGAGTAGCTCAGTCCGTGCTGGCGTGCTGCGGCATTGATGCGGACAATCCACAGGCTGCGAAAATCACGCTTTTTCACCTTGCGGTCGCGGTAGGCATATTGCCGCGCCTTATCCACCGCCTGGGTGGCTGTGCGGAAACAATTCTTCCGGCGGCCACGATAGCCCTTGGCTGCCTTGATTACTTTTTTGTGTCTGGCATGTGCCTGAACACCCGATTTTACGCGAGGCATAGTCCTCTCCTGTTGTTATTCATGCGGTCGGCACGGGTTCGCCTGGCGCATGGGGTATATCTGCCATCGGCGATGGCAGTTGCGCAGTTTTCACCGCGCTTTGATCACAAGGCCTTTACAGGCCGGGAATCAAACGTTTCAGTGCCTTCTGGTCAGCAGCAGCTACCAGCTCTGTACCACGGAAGTTGCGAATACGCTTGGGTGACTTCTTGGTCAGAATATGGCTGGAGAAAGCCTTGTTGCGCTTCCATTTGCCGCTACCTGTCTTGCTGAAGCGCTTGGCAGCGCCACTATTCGATTTCATCTTGGGCATGTTATCGTCCTGTTTTGTTAAGATGGAGTTATTTGCAGCACCCCGGTAGCAGGCATGGCCCGCCTGCTTGCGTGGTTTTGCAGATAGCTCGTGGAAATCTTCCATCGGGCAGCGTGTGCCCGGAGGTTACTTCTTGTTGGGAACCAGCACCATGATCATTTGCCGACCTTCCATATTAGGCATTTTTTCCGGTTTCCCCAGATCTGCCACTTCGGCGGCAACGTGTTGCAACTGCTCGCTTCCCTTGTCCTTAAAAGCCATTTCGCGACCACGGAAACGAAGTGAGACCTTCACCTTGTTGCCTGCTTCAAGAAACTTTCTGATCAAACGAAGTTTGACATCAAGATCGTGCTGGTCGGTACTGGCACGAACTTTTACTTCCTTGATCTGAATCACATGCTGACGCTTCTTTGCCTCGTTGGCCTTCTTGCTCTGCTCGTATTTGAACTTTCCGTAGTCCATAATTTTGCAGACAGGCGGCTTGGCATTGGGCGAAATCTGCACCAGATCCAGCCCCTCTTCCTCAGCATGACGCATGGCCTGAGGCACACTCAATACGCCAATCTGACTACCATCACTACCGATTACCCGCACCTCCGGTGCGTCGATATCATAATTTACAGCCAGTTCCTTTCTAGCGATAGTGCTCTCCTCGTTTCACGCCTAGGAGTCTGTCGGACTTTGGCAATCGTCACGAGAAATAGCGGGATTGAGCCAAATATGCGACCTGTTTGCGGCGAATAGCAGCGCTATTTAACAAAAGCAGGGCGAATATTTGGCCAATATCCGGTTTTTCGCAGTAGATTTGTCAAAGTCCGACAAACTCCTAGGGCGGATCATTATTGATAGTT
>WFOJ01000194.1 GCA_015488125.1 Mariprofundaceae bacterium | reverse complement strand
TGCAGGCGGTGACGGCTAAGGATATTCAGGCTGCCGTCCAACGCTGGCTGCGTCCTGAACGAGCAACCACTGGCTATTTACATCCTGAGGAGAGCAAACGATGAGCTGGATGATTCGATGCCAGGCCATGCTGTTGTTACTGATACTGGCGGCACCGGCGCAGGCTACCCCCATTCAACAGGCCACGCTGAACAACGGCCTGCGGGTATTGCTCATGGAGTCGCACAACCTGCCCATGGTGGCCATGCAATTGCAACTGCCAGCTGGCAGCCGTTTTGATGCACCTGGAAAGGCCGGAACAGCGGCTATGCTGGCAGCCATGCTGACCGATCATAGCGCCCGTCATGCGCATGATGCCTTCAGCCTCTGGCTGGATGAACAGGCAATTCAGCTGGGTGGAGGGGCAAGCAAGGATACGCTCAGCCTTTCCCTGACAGTGCTGCGCGAGACCTTACCGCAAGGACTGGATGCCTTAAGCGAGGCCTTGTTACAGCCAGGCTGGAACACAACACGCTTCGCACAATTGCAACAGGATGCCGTGGCCGCAGCGACCAAATCACTGGAGGAACCGGGCTATCGCGCCAGTCTGGCAAGAGGCAAACTATTGTATGGCACGCATCCCTACGCCTCACCTTCAGCTGGCGACGCCAATACGCTGGCGAAGATCTCGATTCAGGATATCAAGCAGTTGTACCGCCAGCAATGCAAGCCGAAAGGTGCGGTACTGGCGGTCAGTGGCGATATTACCATGGATGCCCTGCTGCCCATGCTCAATCAGCGCTGGCAATCATGGCAGGGCAAGCCTGCGGTGGCAGCTGATCATATTGCCAGCGTCAAGCCACAGACGGTGACACAGCAAGATATTATCATGCCGACCACGCAAACACTGGTGCAGTTTGCCAGACTGGGCATCGCGCGTCACGATCCCGATTTTTTTCCGGTGCTGGTGCTGAACCATTACCTGGGCGGCAGCGGTTTTGGCTCTCTGCTGATGGAAGAAGTCCGTGAGAAACGCGGCCTGGTGTATGGCATTTATTCTTACGCCATGCCACTGCTGGCTACCGGCCCGCTGGTGATCAGTTTGCAAACACGCGCTGATCAGGCTGCTGCCGCCGAAAAATTGGTGCGTCAGCAACTTGATATACTGGCCAAAGGCCATATAGATGCGCAACGCCTGAAAAAAATCAAAGGGAATCTGACGGGTGGTTTTGCCCAGCGGATGGACTCAAACCGTGAGCGGGTGGGATTGATCGCCATGATCGGCTTTTACCATTTGCCACTGGACTACCTGGAGAACTGGACGAAACGCGTGGATTCGGTCAAACTTGCCGACGTTCAGCGTGTCGCCAGACGTTTTATGCCGGCGGATGAGTGGAGCGTCATTCGTGTTGGACCTGGAGGGAAGAAACCATGAAAACCATTTTAATTGCTGATGATTCGGATTCCAGCCGCGATATTACCAGCCATTTTCTGCAGCAAGGTGGCTTTCGCGTACTTGAAGCGGACGATGGTGTCACAGCGCTGGAAATCCTCAAGCATCGGCATGTTGACCTTATTCTGACCGATATTGTGATGCCGAAAATGGATGGCTGGGCGTTTTATGCTGAAGTGCGCAAGCAGCGCCATTTTAACCTGACACCGTTTGTGTTCCTCAGCGTGCTGGACGATTTGAACGATCAGATCAAAGGGTTGACGCTGGGAGTGGATGATTATTTGTCCAAACCGATCACGCCGCAGCAATTGCTGGCTCGCGTTAATACGGCGCTGGCCCGCCGTGATCGCATGGCAGCCTATTTTTACGAAAATCCGGTCACAGGTCTGGCCACCGCCAACTATTTTCGTGAGGCGCTGAAAAAGGAAAAATTGCGCTCCAACGTCTCCGGGCGCCCGGCAAGCCTGGTGGTATTCGGTATTGGCAATTATGTGTCACTGGTACGCGGGCATGCCGAATGGTTTGCTGAGTCGGCCAGCCGCAAAGCAGCCCGCCAATTAGGGCAGCAGGCCCGGCCTTTCGATGTTGTAGCGGATATGGGGCAGGGGCGTTTTGCCGCCTTATTGCCAGAAGCAACGCTGGATGATGCCAAAATGTGGGCCAACAGCATTGCATCCAACTGGAATCTTTCGTTAACCTGGCCAGCAACGGAACAGTCCATCGCGATCGACATCGGCTATGATTGCGATGCCATCGCCGATAACCCTGAAGATCCGCTGACTGTGCTCGACAAGCAACTGGCATCATTCGAACGCAAGTGGTAAGCACTGGCGTACTATAGGATAACAATGTTTTCTTTAGCCAAGAGGCGGGGCTGACCCTGCGTATTACTGCAGGTGAGCTGCGCAACCGGCGAATTACTGTACCGAATCTGCCAGGTCTGCGGCCAACACCGGTAAAAGCGCGCCAAGCCTTGTTTAATATGCTGGCTCATCATCTTGCTCAGCCTTTTTCGGCATGCAGGATGCTTGAGTTGTATGCCGGCTCCGGCATCATAGCGCTGGAAGCTGTTTCGCGGGGAATGTGTAACGTCACCTCCCTGGAAATCAGCTCTCGCGCCTGCCGGGCCATGCGTCAACAGGCTGAACGACTGGCCATTGCACCACAACGCTGGCGTATTTGTCAGGGGCGCATTCCCGATATTCTTTCCGTGGTCGCTGCTCAACATTACACCATAATTTTCGCAGACCCCCCCTATCACCGGAGCGACTCGGCAGCTTTACCGGCATGGTTGACACGCCATGCCATTGATTTTGACATACTGGTGGTAGAGGAAGCCAGCGATGCCATGCCGGACTACACCGGGTTGGCACTGGAAACCCTGGCCGTCCGTCGTTATGGCCACAGCAGTTTATCGTTATTGAAAAAAATGTCGCGGGAACAGGCATGAATCATTGCGCCATCTATCCAGGAACATTTGACCCCATTTCACTAGGCCATGTGGATGTGGTGCGCCGTGGCCTGAGACTGTTTGATCGTGTGGTGATCGGCGTTGCCGAGAACCCTGGCAAACACCCAGTGTTTGATCTTGATACCCGCGTGCAAATGGTTCGAGAAACATTTGCTGATGAGCCGGGTGTAGAAATCGTGGCCTTTTCCGGCTTACTGGTACAACTGGCACAACGGCATCAAGCCAGCGCCATTTTGCGAGGCTTGCGGGCGGCATCCGATTTTGAATACGAATTTCAGATGGCAACCATGAACCGTCGCCTCGATAGCAAAATTGAAACGGTTTTCGTCATGGCACGGGAAGATTATACCTTTGTGTCCTCCCGCTTTATTCGCGAAATTGCCAGTATGGGTGGTGATGTCACCTCACTGGTACCCCCCCCCGTTTTGCCACTGCTGAAACAAATCTCAACAACAAGACAGACAACCCATTCAGAATTGAGAAAAAATAATCTTCGTATTTGATATCATCGATTGCTCAAAGCAAGAAGTTTTCTTGCTACGGATAGGCGCATCGCTGTTTTATGCAGTTACGGCCCTGCCACATCAAGCTCCACCAGAACGCTCTTGTCACCACTGCGATATTCCGCATACGGCACAATCAATGGTAACCTGGCGACATGCCAAAGTACAGCCTGATCCAGTTGTTGTTTTTGGCATTCAAATACATAATGCCCGGCACGGATGTTTACCACAGGAGCTTGTAATACGGGCTTGTTATCCCGATCCAGCACAAATTCTTCGCTGATACCACCGGCAAAGGGCTGCCTCCTGGCATTCAACAAGCTCTTACGCCAATGAATGCGATGCCTATCCACAGCTGTTATTTCATAACGTTCATAAGCTGTCAATTGCCCCTCGTTACGAATCAGCCAGGACATACCGGGACGATAATCATCCAGTGCGAATGTTTTCAGTGTTGGCATTGCTTCACTCACTTGCAATGAAGTAGGAAGAGCCGCACTGACAATCTCCTGCTGCGCAGCATCAGCATCAACCGGAGAAATACTGGCAACCTGAGCAGATTTGCGCCTTACCTTCGGATTTGGCCGAACAGCAGTTTGATTGACAATGGCTGTTACTTGCTTTTGTGGTTTTCTCAAAGTATCTGGATCAACCAGTATCCCATCACCATGTTGTCTGATTTTAGCCCTGGATTGCTGCGCATGAACGCAAGGAATATTGGTGTAAATATAGGTGCCATGCCCACTGTCACAACGGTAAAGGTCAGCATGCGCCGGATGGCTGAACGTCACACAAGCAAAAGCGACGATAAGAAGTACTGCATACTTCTTCATGATGCATTTCCCGTTTTTTTTTGCGGATCAAGATTAAGCAAGTGAACAGCATAATTGACACCACGATCAAGTATTTTGGCCACAGAGCAGCTTACTGCCTGTTTACCGGGTATGCGAATGGACAGTGGTGTACCGGGGCTGATGGTTTCCTGGGTTGACCACATCTTTAATTGTCGTTCCCCTTCACGATCAATCCAGGCAAAAAACTGATCTCTGGCAGAAACCGACAACATTTCCCGAACCACCCGGACATGTGCAATGTGACCTCGCATAATCTTGGCAACACCGATGCTTCGCAACTCATTGGCATCGATACGGTACCACGAGACGCGGGCAATTCCTTTTTCCAATACCTTGACTTGCGTTTTGCCAGTAAGCGCATCAGTCACAGGGTCAAGTAAGGCATAGCTGATCAGAATGCCTACCTCCATATCAGGATCTACTGATATCTGTTGCTCTTCCATCATGCTCAATGCAGCCTGTGGGCGTTGACGCACGGGCATGTGTTCAAGGTAAAAGCCGCCATCTGACATATCTACCACTTGCCATACGCGTTCACGTTCTGGCGGATCAATGCAACCATCACTATCCATTATCCGTTGTTGCTCGTAGAGTAACTGAAATCCATGGTCAATATTGGTATCCAGGGCGACATACTTTTTGCCCTCCGGACGTTTTCGGGGATACTGACGAGGGCGTGTGTACATTACTTCACGCATAAACTGACCAAACACAATGGCGTCTTTCATCGCATCCGTGATCATGACATAATCATCATGTTGCCCCTGCTGACCAGGGCGTATCTTGTTCTGGGCATGGCGCATATCGCGTAGTGCAATTTGCGCCAGTTGATCCAGATCAAGCACAATCGTGTCTTCTTCTGCCACTTCATCGTAGCGCAACACACGCGAAGGGCTGATGTGTGGTTTCAATGGCTGAATAATCAGTGCAAGTCCCTGACAACGGACAGCTTCCCCCTTGAAGTAAAAGCGCAGGCCAACCTTGACGTTGGCTTCCAGATGTTTGCGTAAATGGCGGACGGCAGCCTGTTGTTCATGTGGCGGCATGGCGTAAGTATTGACGGTACGCAATAATTCGTGAACAACAAACAGACGGTTCAGGCGCACAAACCAGTTGTTGGCTGGCAGTTTATGCTTGCGATAGAGACGCAGTACCATATCCATAATAGTCAGCGCTCGTCGGATGGATACCCGGGACACGGGATAATAGCGCGACAAGGTGTGCTGTAGCTCGTGCACAATCAGGTAAAAGGAATACACAGCCATTTCCACCAGCGCTTCAACGTACTCCGGCTTTTTCTCTGCTTTTTCCGCTACCTCTGTCATCAACTTGTCATATGTTTCCAGCAGATTCGGGACGTTCAGTTCCTGGAGGATGGCAACATACTGATTCAGTGTATCAATTACCATTAACCGGTGCGACAATGGCAATTGTTTGTTGGCATTCATTTCACGCAGATATGACTGAATGAGCATACGAAGCGCTTTGGCTTTTTCGGGGGTAGGCTGACTTTTATAGTCAAACAAGGCATCCTTAACGCTATCGAACGGATTGGACATTAGAGTGCTGATAGGTAGTTTACCCACGTCCCATATTGACGAGAATTTTTTAATATCCATGATACCCCATATGCTCAGGCACCCCCTTGCTTGGCAGCGGCAGGCTAGCCAGCAACAGGCGAAAACTCAATCTGATATTTTTAATGCTATTTCTCGTTTGATCCGCTATGTAAAGCAGAACATTATGGTTAGAAAAGCAGCTGCGGTCGCATATCCAGCCACACGCGGACTTGCCAACCAAAATAAACCCATAAGCCAGGGCATGTCTGCTCATATTTCATGGCTCGGATTCATCTATGCATGATAAGAGTTACAAAATATATGCCAGGTTCAGCCAGACACCTTCAAGCAAACCAGCATCAACAACTACCAGTTCATCATAATCCCAGCGCTGCCAAACGGCTTCTGTAATGGCCAGCCCGGCAATCATCAGGTCAGCCCGTTGTGTCTCAATCGTTCTGATGCACTGCCGCTGTCTGTGGCGTAGTGAAAGCAGTCGATCGCGTAGTGTAACAAAATCAGTCCATGACATGCGCGTGTTGTTGATCACATCCGCATCGTAGGGGTGAAGGTCCAGCATGGTAGCCGCCAGCGTGGTAATCGTGCCAGCTGTGCCAATCAAGTGTGTTGGCGCAGATTTTCCCTGCCAGCTTGCTTCAACGGTGTCCAGATGTGATTGACAGGCATCCAGCATAGCCGGGTAATCAGCCGCCGGAGGATCGCTGCGTAAATATTCTTCGGTCAACCCTACCACACCGAGCGGGCAGCTCATGGATTGCTCATGCCTGCCCTGACGGGCGCGAATAAACTCGGTGCTGCCACCGCCAATATCAATCAGCAACATGTCTTCACTACAAGAAGCATCCAGCGCCGCGCAGCAACCGAGCAAAGAAAGCCTCGCCTCTTCATCACCGGAAATCACATCAATCTGAAGTCCGCAGCTTTGCGCTATCCGTTCACAGAAATCATCTGCATTTTCCGCCATGCGCACAGCTGCTGTTGCTACTGCCCGGTAATGTGTCAATGGCACGCTGTACTGGCTGATCAGCGAGCGAAACTCGCGCAGCGCATCAACGCCGCGCGATATAGCCGAATCATGCAATTGCCCTGTGTCACGAAGTCTGTCGGCCAGGCGCACGATATGATGACGGTAGCATATTGTCCGCCATGGTAGCGATGCTCCTGTGTCGTTACGTTCCGCCGCGAGAAAACGAAAGGTGTTGGAGCCAATATCAATGGCAGCGAAACGTTCCGGCCGCATCATTTGAGTTTTCGCACTCCCCCCAGGTCAGCGGATGTGGTCATGGCGGCGTATGCCTGCAAGGCTTTGGAAACCTTGCGCTGACGATCAACAGGTTGCCAGGCGCGTTCACCACGCTGCTCCATGGCGATCCTGCGGCGATTGAGTTTCTCGTCACTGACAGCCAGGTGAATGGAACGAGCCGGAATATCAATATCAATGCGGTCGCCATCCTCTACCAGCGCAATCACACCCCCTTCGGCGGCTTCCGGTGATACATGGCCGATGGACAACCCCGATGTACCGCCGGAAAAACGACCATCGGTCAGCAGCGCACATGCCTTGCCCAGCCCCATGGATTTAAGGTAGGAGGTCGGGTAAAGCATTTCCTGCATACCAGGACCACCACGTGGCCCTTCGTAGCGAATCACCACCACATCACCTGGCTGAATACGGCGATTAAGAATCGCATCAACTGCCGCATCTTGCGATTCGAATACCCGCGCCGTACCGCTAAAACGCCAGATAGAGGCATCAACACCGGCTGTTTTTACAAGGCAGCCGCGTTCTGCCAGATTACCATAAAGTACGGCCAGGCCACCTTCAGTGGAATAGGCATGCGCCACATCGCGAATACAACCGGATGTTCGATCACGATCCAGCGATGGCCATCGGCGTGATTGCGAAAAGGCCAGCTGTGTTGCTACGCCGCCAGGAGCCGCCGCGTAAAAAGCCTCAACCTTGCATCCCTGACGCATAATATCATGGTAAGCAATAGCTTCTTTCAGGCTGCCGCTATGTACGGTTTTTTCCTCACTGTGCAGCAAGCCTGCGCGATCCAGCTCAGCGAGAATACCGAAAACACCACCGGCGCGATGCACATCCTCCATATGGTATTGTGGCGTTGCCGGAGCCACTTTGCACAGATTGGGTACCATGCGCGATAAACGGTCTATATCACGCATGGTAAAATCCACCTCCGCTTCCTGCGCCGCAGCCAGTAAATGCAGGACGGTATTGGTCGAGCCGCCCATGGCAATATCCAGCATCATGGCGTTCTCAAAGGCCCGTTTGCTGGCAATACTGCGTGGCAGCACGCTCTCGTCGTTCTCTTCGTAATAACGCCTGGCCAGTTGAACCACCAGGCGTCCTGCTTTCAGAAACAAGGTTCGCCGATCCGCGTGCGTTGCCAACAAGGAGCCATTGCCTGGTAAAGAGAAGCCCAGGGCTTCTGTCAGACAGTTCATGGAATTCGCAGTGAACATGCCAGAGCAGGAACCACAAGTCGGGCAGGCCGAACGTTCAACCGCAGCCACATCCGCATCGCTCTCATTGGGATTGGCGGCCATGATCATGGCATCCACCAGAT
Source organism: Mariprofundaceae bacterium (assembly GCA_015488125.1). Lineage (GTDB taxonomy): Bacteria > Pseudomonadota > Zetaproteobacteria > Mariprofundales > Mariprofundaceae > AB-137-C09. The sequence continues at coordinate 8,700 of WFOJ01000194.1, read as the reverse complement.
CCAGGGAAGCCTCCTCGTCGTTGAGGATGACTTTACCAGCTTCCATGGGGCCACCGGAAACAAACACCGCAGGGATGTTCAATCGCAAGGCGGCCATCATCATGCCGGGAGTGATTTTATCACAATTGGAAATACACACCAGGGCATCAGCGCAATGGGCATTGGCCATATATTCTACAGAATCGGCAATGAGTTCCCTGCTGGGCAGTGAATAGAGCATGCCGTCATGACCCATGGCAATACCATCATCAATGGCAATGGTATGAAACTCTTTGGCGACACCACCGGCTGCCTCGATTTCCCTGGCGACCATTTGCCCAATATCTTTTAGATGAACATGCCCCGGCACGAACTGGGTGAAGGAATTAACCACCGCAATAATGGGTTTGCCAAAATCATCATCGCCCATGCCGGTAGCACGCCACAAGGCGCGGGCTCCAGCCATATTGCGGCCATGGGTTGAAAGTCGTGAACGATAGGCTGGCATATTCACCTCGGATACATGATATCATTATGCGGACGCAGCGCAAAATGGGAAAAGCAAAAAGATGCCGGATTATCCTTCGCATTACCACAAAAGCTAGTAGCGACGCTGCGTCAGAGAAGCTTTATTCGCTTCGTGGCATCAGACCGTTTTGAGAAAAAACTCCATCTTCATATCACCCAGGGTGATAATATCGCCATCCTTAAGGACGCGAGGTTCATCAGAGATGCTGTCGTTATTCACTTTAGTGCGAGACAAGCCCTCAAGATGAGTGATATGGTAACCGGTGGGACGACGCGTGATCACCGCAGCCTGTTTGCCGATCGTTAATCCTTTTACCACGATCTTGCAGCCATCACCCTTACCGATACTGGTAATGGAAGCCGTTAGATCAATGGTCTTTCCAGCCTGTGGTCCGGAAAGAATCTGTACAGATGCTAACGGTAACGATGGCTTGTTACTGACTGGCTCAGCAGAGCCAAAAGCACTCATGCGCCCCTGGGCGGAAAGCACCATGGTTTTTTCCATGTCCCCTTCGGCAGCTGGTTCCTGCTGACGCGAAGGTAATTCCCCCATGGATGTATCCACAAAAATAAGCTCATGCTTGCCCATGATGATCTGATCACCATGGCGCAGCACATGCTTGGTTACCTGTCGTCCATTGATTACACTGCCATTGGTGCTGCCCATGTCTTCAAAAATGGCCTTGTTGCCGACAAGAACCACTCTGGCATGGTGGCCACTAACCGCCATATTATCAATGTGAATCGTATTATCAGACTTCCGCCCAATAGTGGTTTCAACATTTTCCAGCGTATAATCTGATACGACTTCGCCATTAAATTTCAATATGAGTTTGTAGGCCATGAATGTATCCTCCACAGGTCGGGATCAGCAAGTGAGTGAGCACCCTGTTCCTCCCGAGCAAAAAACTATCCGTGTTTCCGCACGCGCGCAAGCAGTCGTTGCAACAAGCCTTTCTTGCGCGTAAATCTTTTGGGGGTTCTGAAAATAATCACCGAAATATTATCCGGCCCCCCGGCATCGTTGGCAAACTGAATCAGTTGATCCACAGCTGCCTGCAAATTTTTTCGGTTTTCAATCATGCACAGGCGAATCGCTTCATCCGGCACCACATCGGTTAGCCCATCTGAGCACATCATATACAAATCGCCAGGTTGAATAATTTCTTCCACCACATCCGGTTCAACATCCGGCTCAATACCCAGTGCCCGTGTTACCAGGTTCTTGATGGATGAGTTTCTGGCATCCGCCTGCGTCAGCAGGCCACGCCGCACCTGCTCCTGAATCAACGAATGATCCTCGGTAACATGCGAAAGCACATCCCTGCGCAGACAATACATGCGTGAATCGCCAATATGCGCTGCCGTCAGGCGGTTGCCATACACCATGGCCACGACGATGGTCGATCCCATGCCTGCGCATTCCTGCTTGCGCTGGGCAGCTTCAAAAATGGCGTTATTGGCGCGACCAATCACATGCTGCGCCAGCATGGATTCGGCAGTGAACCCCGTATTCTCATCCAGCCGCCCTTCCGGCATATCTGCCAGGCGTTCCTTAAAATAGCGGGTCACAATATCCACGGCCATGGCACTGGCAACCTCACCCGCATTATGGCCACCCATGCCATCAGCCAACACGGCAAAGCCCAGCTCTGGCGTCATGCCAATCGCATCTTCATTGTGGTCCCGTTTGATGCCAACATCCGTGGCACCCACCATCTCAAGTTTACTCATCGGATCACCTGTTCATTTCTCGCAAGCACTGAATAATACCACGAATCACCTCAGCGCCATTGGGAATTCGTGCTTCCGGATCCTTGGCCAGCATACGGTCAATCAGCCTGGCCAGGCTTTCTGGGGCTGCTTCGCAATGTTCGCGAATGTCTGGGTGCGGTTCATTGGCGATCTGGAACATCAACGTTGCCATGGAGTCGCCCCGGAAAGGTCGCACGCCACCAAGCATTTCATACATCATGACACCCAGTGAGAATAAATCAGAGCGTCCGTCGATATGTTTGCCGGAGAGTTGCTCAGGCGACATATAGGATGGTGTGCCCAGTACCACACCACTCTTGGTCTTGCTGGCAGCACTGATTCTGGCAATGCCAAAATCGGTCACTTTAACCGTTTTGTCTTTCAGCAACATGATATTGGCCGGCTTGATATCACGATGAATGACGCTTTGCGCATGCGCTACATGCAAGGCTTCGGCAACCTTGCCACAAATTTTCAACGTCGCCTGCGGCGGGAATAACTTGCCCTTCTTGGTATAAGGGGCAAGATCGCTGCCGTCGAGGTATTCCATGGCGATATAGGCCAGGTCGTGCTCCTCGCCGACATCGTACATGGTTACAATATTTGGATGGTTGAGCATGCCGGCTGTTTTTGCTTCGCGGAAGAAACGCGCCTTGACTTCCTCGACATCGTCCGCTTCGAATTCCTGATTCAAAGCCATGGTTTTAATGGCCACATAACGGTTGATTTTGGGATCGCGACCAAGGTAAACAATGCCCATGGCGCCCTTGCCCAGTTCTTTAACGATTTCGTAGCGTCCCAACGTCGGCTTGGCCCCACCTGCGACCAGCAAGGTGTCCATGCCGCTGCCCACAGAGCCTGTACCCGTGGCTACACCTTCCATGGCCTGATTCAGGCGCTCAAGGCGTTCTTTGACATCGCGGAAATCACTCTGATGACTGAGAATGTATTCGTACACATCCCCTGCCTTGTCCAACTGGCGCTTGCGCTCAAAATCCAGGCTCAGATTGTATAGTTGATTGAGAATATCATCATTGACCGGACACAGGCGAAGTTTGTCAAAAGCCATGTCCAGCATGCCTTGACTCTGGAACGTCAGCGCCATCATCTTGTTTTGCTCGGCTGATTCAGCAATGCCACCAACAGGCACATCAGTAAGCAGGCGCCACACCGTTACCAGCAACAGTCCGAGCAGCAAAAACAAGGCAATCCCCATCGTGTGCAACCACAGTTGCTTGACCACCAGCAAGCCAATACCCGCACCGGCAATAACGAGCGCCAACACCAACGTGCCAACTGCTCCCCATAACAAATGCAGACGCGGCAGGGCCAGCATCAGAAATACACCGCAGCTGATCAGCAGGCCAAGTTCAAGCCATTTCATCCAGCCGGAACGTTTGACAAGGGTTTGTTCGAGCAGACTTTGCAACAGATCAGCCTGAAACTCGATCGCCGACACGCCTTTCGCTACAGGTGTATCCGCTTCTGCGGCCATGGCGCCATCGGTAAAGCCAAGCAGGATGATTTTGTTTTGCAGAGAAGCCAGTGGAAAATCATCAGCCATCAGGTGGGCAAAGGAGATATAGCGGTAAGCACGTTCACCCTCACCTCGATGAAAGCGTGGATAAGCGCGCAAGCCGGAATCCACAGCCAGCTCCAGCGCACCGACTTTCAACAGGCCGGGCTTGACCTGCGACACACTGTTCATTTCCAGGCCATTGATTCGAATCGTCGCCAGCAAGGCCAGCGATGGGAGAACAGCATCGCCATAACGCATCACCAACGGCGCACTGCGCAATACGGCGTCGCGGTCAGCAAGCCTCGCATCAAGACCCAGACCGCTGGCGGCAGCGGTAAGATCGTCATAGGGGTAACTTAGTAAGCCACCAGCAGGGCTTTTCTCACTGGCTTTGGCCAGCTGCGGTAACTGCCATGAAGCAAGTGAAGCAGGAAGGCGTTCAATACTATTGCTTTCCGTTTTCAGAAGCATCGGCATCAACACCTTACCATTGGCGCGAATGGCATCAACAAGCTGTTGATCCTGATTCAGTGCACGGATTTGTTGTAAAATCTGTTGGCCTTCGATGGAGCTGGCCTGCAGGCTGGCGATGCGCTCCAGCGCCGGATCATAGGTCGAATGTTCCAGCAGAACATCAAATATCAGCAGTCTGACACCGGCAGCCGTCAGTTTATCTACGGCCCTTGCCAACTCACCACGCGGCCATGGCCAGGAGCCATAATGCCGGATAGAGGCATGATCAATGCCGATAATAACGATATCGTTGCTTGCTGCCAGAGTGGTTTTTTTGGCTGCAAAATCGTAAGCCTTGTACTCAATGGTTTGCAACGGGGCTGTAGGCAGCAAAACAAGCAACACGAACACCAGCGTCAGCACCAACCCCGGAATCCAGCTTGCTTTCACCACCTTCAGTATTGAGCTTTTCACATGTTGCCTCTCATCGACATTTCCCTATCCGCTATGCAAAAGAAACGCCGCAACAGTATAATATATTCACGGCATTGAAAAGCTTTTTGTTTTGAAATAACATGTATTTCATGCAATTGCATTGATAAATTAAAGAATAGCTTTAAGAAAAACAGCCGCACCACAGCAAATCAGCCGTCTTTTTTGGGTGATAGCAGTGTTAATAAACAGCGCTCGCATGCATCCAACATCGCCAGCACATCACGTTCATCAGCCTGATAAACCGGATTGTAACATCCTTCAATCAATGTTTTTCCCGCTCTTGCCGGCCAATGACTGATAGTCGTCAATACATCCAGCCATGCCTGACCGTAAAGTGAAGCGATTGCCTGTTGTTCGAAAGCATACAGGCAGGCACGGCGCAACAAAACTGAAGCTTGTGCACAGGCTTCACCTGCCATGTGCCGCTGCTGATATTGCTGCCGAATATCCGCCAGTTGTCGCATGACGAAAGTTTGCAACTGATGCCTGATCCGGTATTGCTGGCGCTGTCTGTAATAACGCACTGCCTGCCAGCAGACCGCGCCGGTTAACAATATCAACAGCGCCAGCAACACCCACCAGGCCGGAGCCGGTGGCCACCAACTAATATCATGCGTGGGCAGATGAATATCGCGCAGTGTCACGTCGCCCATCAGGCCCACAACCTGGCGTGCGCAACAATGTCAGCGACAGCGACATCAGTTGGCGCATTCAAAAGATGCAAGCGCGGTTGCTCCGCAAGCGTTTCCAGCATGGCTTGCCGAGCCGAAAAATGCGCTGTCACTTGTGCCTGCAGTCGCGAATTATCCGTATCAAGATACACTCTCCGCTGACCATCCGATGCCGTCAACAGACCGCCCGTTTCAGGTAGTTGACGTTCCAGTGGATCATAAACATGACACAGCAGGCATTCACAATGACGTGCCAACAATCGAAACTGCGGCAGCAAATCTTCGTTCAAACCACGAAAATCACTGAACAGCATCAGCGTTGTTCCCGGCCGCGCCAGATACCGCAGGCGGACCAACATATGACCAAGGCGATCCGTTGCATCATGCGCAGGCTGCCGGACGGCAACATGATGGCTGGTCGTGACACACTGTTGCAACCAGCGCAAAACACCATGCCTGCCTCTGGCCGGACGCACCTCATGATGCTCGCGGGCGGAAAACACCACACCACCCAGGCGATCCCCCCGCTTTACCACAGCCCAACACAGTAAAGCCGCCAAATGCGTCGCTTGTACCGCCTTTAGCCGCCCTCGCGTGGCAAAAAACATGGCCGGACGATAATCCATGCACTGCAACACCGGGCGTTCGCGTTCTTCGCGAAATAATTTAACATGGGTTTGTTGGGTACGCGCTGTTACCCGCCAGTCAATGCGGCTGACATCGTCACCTGCCTGATACAGGCGGACCTCATCAAATTCCATACCCTGACCGCGAAAAATCGATTGATGACTGCCAAGGCCGAGGGCTGCCTGGGAACGGACAGGCCGACGTAATAACCCGGTATGCGCTTGCCAGGCCACCAGATCGGCCAGTTCAAGCCGTGTTACCGAGGCATGTGCTTCCGGTGTTGTCATTGATTTGCGCTCATCATTTTGTGCTTTTCGTGTATTTCGTGGTTTCCACTACATACTAAAGCCATCACCAAGATAAAGGCGACGTGCCTCAGGGTTGTTAACAATATGTTCAGGTGTGCCGTGAACAATAATTTCGCCGGCGCTCATCAAATAAGCCCGTTCACAGATATTCAGGGTATCGCGCACATTATGGTCGGTGATCAGAATCCCGATTCCCCGATCGCGCAGGCTGGCGATGATGCCCTGAATATCTTCCACAGCAATCGGATCTACGCCGGCAAATGGTTCATCCAGCAACAAAAAATGGGGGTTTGTGACCAGCGCCCGGGCAATCTCGGTGCGACGGCGCTGACCACCGGAAAGGGTATAGGCCTTTTGATGCTGAACATGCTCAATACCCAGTTCAAGCAGCAACCGCTCCAGCTCTTCTTCCACCGTGACTGCGGGCAAATCCATGGTCTGAAAAATGGCCAGCAGATTTTCCCGTACCGTTAGTTGCCGGAAAATACTCGCTTCCTGCGGCAGATAACCAATCCCCCGACGGGCACGCAAATGCATCGGCAAACGGGTAATATCCTCGCCATCGAGCATCACACGGCCAGCATCCGCCGCCACCAGACCGCAAACCATGTAAAAACTGGTCGTTTTACCAGCGCCATTGGCGCCGAGAAGACCAACGCATTCACCGGATGTCATGGTCAGCGACACATCATGCACCACCGTCTTGCCTCGGTAGGATTTTTTCAGCCCTTCCACCTGCAGGCTGTGGGGTTCACTCACCTGGGCAAGGCCTTTGATTCATCAGCATCAATGGTGACATGAACACGACCATCCGGTGTTTTATCCACCACCGTGCGTTCACTTTCAATATTGTGGGTAATTTTTTCACCACGCACCGTGCCTTCAGGGCTTGTCACCATGGCTTCATCGAAAAGAATCAACACCCCTTGCTGCTTAAGATACGATGCCCGTTTTGAAGCGCCGTTAATATCACGGCGATGAAAGGTGACATGACCAAAGGCCTCAGCATGATCAAGATCACCCTTGACGTACCAGGCATGCAGACGATCGCAATGCAGGGTAAATTCCCCCTGGGTCAGCGCCACTGCGCCAGCGAACTCCGCCCTGCTGTGTTCATGATCCACATTCACCGATTCCGAGGCGATATCCACAGGCTCAGCCAGTGCCTGCCCGGTCATGGTCAACATCAACAACAATAATGCTCGCACGGTATTCTCCATTCTTATGCTCAACCAACGCCTTGGTAGACAGCAGCCATACACTCAGTGACTGGCTTTCAGCGTCGGGGCATATTGTAGATCATGCACCCGCACATCATGGCTGATGCTGATCCGTTCACTGGCGCGTTCAGCCCGCAGGTCCCGGCCCGTTACCCTGGCATCGTGACCAGCCGCCTTGAAATTGCCTGGCACCACGGCCACATCCTGACTGCTAAGATACAGCAGGCGCTCAGTTGTCAGATGCCAGTCACGGTAATCAACGCTGACCTGTTGTCGAAAATCAATGTCCCGCTGTGCAGGGGCAAACCATGCCTGCTGGCTTCGAATCATGACAATTTCCCCTGAGCCGGTAAACAATTCCAGTTCCGGTTGTTGTAACAGCATCCGGCCTTGCTGTTGACTGGCATCCTCGGCACGCAGTCGCCAGATGATGCGTTCGCCATCACGTTCGACAATCAATGGCTTGTTAATCGCCGTTTGCCTGGCCGGAGCGACATCACCATCATCAGCCTGTTGCAACAAGGGCACCGAGGATTGCCACAACAGCAGCAGCGTCAGCAAAACGCTGGCTACCGCCACCGCCAGCGCCGCCCATTTCACACAATACCAGCGCAGCGTCATCTGCGGTAGCCGTTCATCTTAAGTCAGTGCTGCGCCTGTGTTACCAATGCTGCAAAACGGTCGAACAAATCGTCGGCATCATGCGGGCCGGGACTGGCCTCAGGATGGTACTGCACCGAAAACACAGGCTTGTCACGCAACGCCAGACCTTCCACCGTGCCATCAAACAATGAACGATGCGTGATTTCGACATGTGCCGGAATCGCCTCATCACTGACCGCAAAGCCGTGATTCTGACTGGTTATATCAATTCGCCCGCTTGCTTCATCGCGCACCGGATGATTGCCGCCACGATGACCGAACTTAAGCTTGAAGGTGCGCAGGCCCAATGCCTGCGACAGCAACTGATGCCCCATACAAATGCCAAAAATCGGCAAATCATGATGCAGCAACTCACGGATCGTGGCCACGGCATAATCGACAGCCGACGGATCGCCCGGGCCATTGGAGAGAAAAATGCCATCCGGCTTCATGGCCAGCACGTCAGCCGCCGAGGTATTCGCCGGTACAATCTCCAGCGCCAG
>WFOJ01000193.1 GCA_015488125.1 Mariprofundaceae bacterium | reverse complement strand
TGTTGCTGGCCGCTTCGTTTGGCAACTTCACTTATATCGGGCTGCCCGTACTCACGGGGATGTTTGGCGAACAGGCCGGCATAATCGCCATTCAGTTCGACTTGCTGGCAGCCACGCCCTTATTATTTTCTGCTGGCGTATTACTTGCCAGCCACTGCGGCCATGGCCAAAGCAGCGTGAAAGCCGCCATCAAGGAACTTGTTCGGGTACCCGCTTTGTGGGCTGCTGCACTTGGCTTGCTCTCTGGTGCCCTCCACATTCCCCTGCCTGCTGTACTGGAACACAGCCTGCAACTACTGGGACAAGCCGTCATCCCCCTTATGCTGCTAGCCGTCGGCATGGCGCTGCAATGGCAGCGCAACTGGTTCAGACAACTCCCTCTGCTAATACCCGTGTTGCTTGCCCAGCTTATACTGATGCCGTCATTGGCCTGGTGGCTGGCAAGCATGCTGAACCTGGATATTAACACGCTGAACCCCGTAGTCATTGAGGCTGCCATGCCCACCATGGTGTTGGGACTGGTCATCTGTGATCGCTTTAAGCTCAATACCATTGTGTACGCCGAAGCCATCACCACCTCCACGCTCGCCTCATTGATCTCACTCCCTGCATGGCTGTGGCTGCTGACCAGGGCTTGACGAAGCTGCGAAAAGTCATTAGCAATCGTTTTTCCTCTGGGAGGGGTCTGCCGTGTGAAAAATCCGGGAGAAGATCGGGGCGTTGCCCCGAAGGAGTAATTCTTGAGTCATATATCGTTGATGGTGGTCTCGGATACGGGACCGGTCAAGCGGTTGTCGATCCGCAAGCTATGGATCCATCTGGCGATTACCGCTGTTGTTGTATTACTGGTACTCGCTGCCTGGGGTGGCTGGTCCGTACATCAGAAAAGCCTGATTCAATCGCGCCTTGAGCATGCCAATTATCAACTCGCCCTGCAACAACAACAGGCCTTGCTGGAGCAAAAACGACTGCAAGCCATGCTTGATGCCGAACGCCAAAAAATGCGCGTGTATGCCCGCAACCTCGGGCAATTACAGGCAAGACTGGTACGCCTGGATTCGCTGGGCGAACGCTTGGTGGCAACAGCCAGCCTGGATCGCGAAGAGTTTGACTTTAATCTTGAGCCTGCCGTTGGCGGCGCTGCTATCGCCCTGCCGCAAAGCGCCACCGATCTGCGCCTGGCGCTGGATGAAGAAATCAACACCACCGGCAGTCATCTCTCCAAACTGGATGCCCAACTCGCCGTCATCGACATGATACTTCAGGACAACCGCGATATTTCTCTGGCTCGTCCCCACGCGTGGCCCTCCGAGGGTGGCTCACTCAGCTCTCATTTCGGTCTGCGCAACGATCCGTTTACAGGAAAGCGCAGCTTTCACAAAGGTGTTGATATCGCCAACCGTTATGGTGCACCGGTACTGGCAGCCAGCCGTGGCGTTGTCGTCTATGCTGAGCGCCATCGTGATTATGGCTATATGGTTGAAGTCGAACATGGCTATGGCTATCGCACCCGCTACGCCCATCTCTCCAGCATCGTGGTGAAACCCGGTGATGAAGTCAAAGATGGCCAGATGATTGGCCGCATCGGCTCTTCAGGACGCTCAACCGGCCCTCACCTGCATTTCGAGGTTTACCGTTTTGGCAAACTTCTTAACCCTTCGAAATTCCTTCCACGTGGCTGATTGATTTCCCGACCGTGACGCATAACTCAAATGTGGAAGCATGGGTTTCTGCATGGGGAGACTTTCTTTTTCGCTATGCCCTCTCCCGGGTACAGGATCGCGACATCGCCGCCGACCTGGTGCAGGAAACTTTCCTCGCCGCATGGAAGGGGCGACACAGTTTCAAAGGTGAGGCCAGCCGCAAGACCTGGCTGACGGGCATCCTCAAACACAAAATCACCGACCACATCCGGCAGCAAATTCGCCGACGAAAACTTGAGATGGCACTGGATGATGATCCCGTGTCGCCCTGGTTTCAGGATGATCATAGCTGGCGCGAACCACAGCAGGCATGGCATGACAGCCCTGACCGCCTTGCTCACGACAGGGATTTTCGCCTGACACTGGAGAGCTGCCTGCACCGTCTTCCCGCACGTCAGCGCTTTGTCTTCATTCTTCGGGAAATCAACGGTGATAGCACTGAGGATGTCTGTAAGCAATGTGACATATCGACGACCAATCTGCATGTACTCATGCACAGAGCCCGTCTGGCACTGCGTCATTGCCTGCAATCACACGGATTCGGAGCGTCTTCATGAACCATTTTTGCCAACAAGCCAGCCGTCTGGCCTCAGATCGACTCGAACGACGCTTAAGCCTGAAAGAAACACTTCGCCTGAACATCCACTGCCTCATCTGCAGCTCGTGCCGCCATTACGCCGACGCATTACGACTATTGCATGCCACACTGCGCAAGGCGCATGAAGTGGAACCTGCGCAGGAACTCCCTGCAGCCACCCGCCAATACATCATCCGCCAATGCCAGGAACAACCAGAATGAGTACAGCGATCCGGCAATCATTTTGCCAGCTCGAAGCCTGGGTCAGCCAGCACATGATCGGTCAACGATCACTGATCAACCGCATGATGATTGCCTTGCTGGCTGAAGGTCATCTGCTGGTCGAAGGTGCGCCCGGACTCGCCAAAACCCGCGCCATCAACACCTTGAGCCAGGGTATTGACGGCAGTTTCCAGCGCATCCAGTTCACCCCTGATCTGTTGCCCGGAGATTTGACAGGCACGGAAATCTATCGCCAGCAGGATGGCAGCTTCCACTTCGAACGAGGGCCACTGTTTCACAACATCATTCTGGCCGATGAAATCAACCGCGCGCCGGCCAAAGTACAGTCCGCCCTGCTTGAGGCCATGGCCGAACATCAAATCACCGTCGGCTCCAATAGTTACCCGCTGGGCGAGCTGTTTTTGGTTATGGCCACCCAGAACCCTCTTGAACAGGAAGGCACCTACCCTTTGCCGGAGGCCCAGCTTGACCGTTTTCTTCTTCACGTCATAGTGGACTATCCAGGTGCTGATGAAGAACTTGAGATTCTGCGCCTGACCCGGCAAGAAGCAGCACAGAAAACTGACGCATCCCCGCCGCACAAAATCAGTATCGACGAGATATTGCAAGCTCGACAAGCCGTGCTGGCATTGCCTGTCAGCGAACAACTGGAGCAATACATGGTACAACTGGTAATCGCCACCCGTCGCCATAACGACGACGAAGTGGCAGCCGCCCTGCAATACGGCGCCAGCCCCCGTGCCACCATTGCTCTGGATCGCTGCGCCCGCGCGCATGCCTGGCTGGCTGGACGTGACTACGTCTCCCCGGAGGATATCCACGCCATTGCCCACGACGTCCTGCGTCACCGCCTGATCCTTAATTACGAAGCAGAAGCTCGTGGTCAGTGCACAGATGATGTGATCAGCGCCATCATCTCGCGCACTCCCCTACCCTGAAGTGGCGCATAATGCCACACTCTACCATTCTTCTTCTCCTGTCTCTTGTTTTTGTGATGTGAAACACGTATGTTACGCCGGTATCTTGTCACCCGGCAGCACTGCCACATTACCAGACTCAGGAGGATGAAATGAAATCACACACATGGCGCTGTCTGCTGACTGCTGCCACGCTGCTGGCCACAGCAGGCACGGCTTCAGCACAGCAAATGCAACCGATGCAGTCGGTGACTGCCGTTCAGTTCATTGACCGCCCGGCCATCTCGCCTGGCGCTTCACTGGGTACACCCATGGGCTTTGGTGCCAAATGGGGCCAGGCATTTGCCGGTATTGCCGGCACGGACGGCGTAGGCAACAAACGTCGCACTGATGGTTCAATGTCGGTAGGTTTCGGCCTCGGTGATCCGGAAAAATATGTTGGCCTGGAAACCACGATCTCTGTCATCAGCCTGAAAAAGAAGTTTGGCGACAGTGGCGCCGTCAACGTCGCTCTGCATCGCTGGCTGCCTGGTAATGCCGCCATTGCCATTGGTTCGGAAAACCTGGGTACCTGGGGTACGGCAACAAAAGGCCCGAACATCAAGCCCAATGTGTATATGGCGCTGAGCAAGGTATTCGCCCTGCAACCGGATAATCCCTATCATCCCTATTACCTGATTCTTTCCGGCGGTGTTGGTAGCGGTCGCTTCCAGAGCACCGTGTTCAATGCCTACACACCGGGCATTAATGCCAACAAGTTCGGCGGTTTTGCCAGTATCGGCTTCCATTTTCACCCTCAGGCCGCCATTGTGGCCAGCTGGACGGGCAAGGATCTGAATGCAGGCCTGTCACTGGTGCCATTGCACGACTACCCCATTGTACTCAATCTCGGTGCAGTGGATTTGTTGAAACATAATCAGCCCAAAGCGCGCTTTATCGGCTCTCTGGGCTACGCTTATTTCTAGGAATTCTAGGGAGATTGGAAATGAAGGGTAAACAAGTAAGAAATCTGATCATGCTGGCCGCCATGAGCGTAGCCGGAAGCTCACTGGCCATTGCCGGCGCTTCCGCTGTTGGCGGCCTTGGTGGCGGCAGCCTGGGCGGAAGTTCAACGATTGTTGCACCACCGGTACCGGTATTAACTGCGCCACCAGCGCCATCAATAGCGCCGAGTGCCCCGGCGATAACAGCTCCGGCAACTGGTAGCAGCGCACCGGCTGGCGGTGGCACAACAACTGGTAGCACAACAACTGGTGGTACAGAAGTTGTTGACACGGCTGCTGGTGGTACTGGCGGTGGCGAAGGCGCTGCTGGTGGCGGTGGCGAAGGCGCTGCTGGTGGCGGCGAAGAAGGCGGCAAAGGCTCCGACAATCAGAAAAAGCAGTAATGCTTTAGCAGCAAAGGGGGCGGTTTACCGCCCCCTTTTTATAAGTCCCATAAGTCCCATAAGTCCTATAGGACTTATAATCAGCCCCCTAAAAAAACCACTGCCAGCGCAACAAACTGATCGTATTCAACCCGGCAAATTCGCCTTGCTGGCCAGTCATCCATTGCAGCGTCCATTGCACCTCCATATCTTCACCCGGCGAATACTGCACACCCGGTAACACGGCCTGCGAGGCATGCTCCAGATCCTGAATCCAGTTGAGTTCGACATGCCACAACGCTGTCACATCATAAGCAGCGCGCCCGGCCAATAACTGGTGACTGCGGCTTTGCAACATCGCTGAAGGCATCGCTGATAATGGCTGATACGAGGGATTCGCTGCCTTATTGTTCAGGTATTCCAACGCCACATACAGCCCGGCAGGGAAGCAGCGACTAACGTAGTTCACATCCCCTCCCACCAACCACTGCTGCCATCGCCCATCACTGCTGCGCACGCCTTCAAAGCGTATCCCGGCATCACCCAGGTCGCCTGCATAATCCACGCCCAGCAGGTTCTGGTGGTCTGCCCGCAGCCATGAAACACTGATGTCACCAATGTCAAAGGTATCGCGCCAACGTACAGCCTGTTTGCGCGGCAGTCCCCATCTGTGTTTTCCTGGTGCTAACACCGCTTGCAGGCTGCCAAAGCCGGAGTAGTTCCACTGCAAGCTAAGCGCATCAGCGCCGGTTTTTTCTTCTGGCTCCAGGGCAACCGGCGACACCGGGTTGAATATATCCGTGGGATTCCAGAAGCGACCTGTGCCCCAGGCCATGCGCTGTCTGCCCGCCACAAGTTGCCAGTCACCCTGTTGCCAGCGTAACCAGCCACGGTACAGCCGATGCCTCAGCCACCACGGCGAACGATCATAGAGCACGCTTTCAGCATCCAGCCAGGTAGCAGGCGGATGGCGTTTTTGTCTGGCAAACAGTGGGTCGCGCACCATGCCACCGTACAATGCCAGCACATCATCATCCACCCGCCAGTCCAGCATACCGATCTGCTGCTGCCATTGAAAGCGCAACCGTTGCAGCAGGTTGCCGCGTTGTTGATGCAGTGAATTTTCCCCCTGCCACAGCAGCGTGGTAACACTGCCTCCCGTTTCCGCCTGTACCACAGAAGCACAACACAACACGGAAACAGCAGCAGCCGACAGCCAGAAAACACGCATGTGGCAAGCATGAAAAGGGAAACCATGATGTCAACATGCGAATCAGCACATGACGCAGGCACACACTATGGCTAATATGCGCCGCATGTCTCAACGATCTGTTTTTTCCCGCGAACTGATGCACCGCCTCAGTTCCATGCCACTGGCTATCACCCTGTTAACAGTACTGGCACTGGCCTCCGTTATCGGCACTGTATTGCAACAAAACCAGGCGCAGCAAGATTACCTGCAACAATTTGGCCCCCTGTGGTACTGGGTATTCCGCTCGCTTGGCCTGTTTGATATGTACCATACCTGGTGGTTTCTGGTACTGCTGGGCTTTTTGATGGTATCACTGAGCTTTTGTTTGTGGCGCAATGTACCGCGCATGCTTAAGGAAATGCGCAGCCATAAAGTGTATATCAGTGAACGTGCGTTTTCCCATATCAAACAGCAACGCCGCTGGCTGGTGTCAGCCGATTCTGCCGAACATATTGCCGACAAGCTCAAACAGGCGCTAAAAGAATGGCAATGGCGGCAAGAAGAACGCGATGGCGTATTGTATCTGCGTGCTGACCGTGGTAACCGCCACAAATGGGGCTATATCATCGTCCACTCCGCCATTCTGGTGATTCTTGTCGGCGGCTGGATCAGTGTGCAGTTCGGCCTGCGTGGCGATATGGCTGTCGTTGAAGGCAGCAGTGAAAACGAAATCTCTTACCTAAAAGGCACACACACGGAATACAAAACCATGCCTTTTGATGTACGCTGCAACAGCTTTGAAATCAATTTTTATCCCAATGGCATGCCCAGCGAATTCCGCAGCAACCTGACGATTATTGATCACGGCAAGGAAGTGCTGACCTCGGACATCATCGTCAATAAGCCGTTGTATTACAAAGGCGTGCGTATTTATCAGGCCAGTTTTGGTGATGGCGGCTCTCATGTTAAGCTTAAACTGTTTGATTTACAGGGCGACCGCCCGCCCCGCATCATTGATACACAGGTGTATCAGACCTATAAAGACGATATCAGCGGCTTCAGCTTTGAAATCACCGATTTTCGCCCGCATAATGTGGAAAACATGGCAGCGGCAGGGCAGCCGAAGGATTTTCAGGACCTTGGCCCATCGGTGGATTTTGTGATCCGTGGCAACGGCTTAAAGCCGGTAAAAATGCGTAGCTTTTTGCAACCACTGGAAATTGATGGCGAGAATCGTGGTAGCATCATGATGATCTCCACCACCGGCGACAAGCGCGACTTTCAGTCGATCGGCCTTGGCCTTGATCTGACCAACCCCAAGGAGTGGGCGCTTTATCATGCCTTTATCAGTCGCTTGCAACGCCTGAAACTGGAAGGCAAAAACGCTCGCCGCATGGCCTTCAAGTCAGCCATGGAGGAAGTCTTTGGCGATCAGCGACCCAAAAACTTCCAGCAAATGGCCGTGCGTGTGATTAACGGCGTGCAGGCCTTGCCGCAATTGCCGTGGGCCGTACTGCCGGTGCTGGATGATTACGACCAGAAATATTACACCGGCCTGCAACTGGCGAAGGACCCTGGCATGAACGTGGTCTGGGCAGGTAGCGCCCTGCTGGTCTGGGGCTTGTGCATCATGCTGTATATCTCCCACCGCAAGCTATGGTTTATCATCCGCCCGCAGGATGGACAATGGCGAGTCGAAATGGCTGGTATCAGCAACCGTAATCCCCTTAATTTTAATCGGGAATTTCACACACTGTTAAGCCGTGCCGAACAGGCTACGGCGCACAATCCAAGCAAGGGAGTTGATGAATGAGTATGACGCAAAGCATGGCTGCTGCCAGCCCGTGGTTTCAGGGCAAACCGGCTTTTGTACGTTTCTGGGCCTATATCGGCCTGATGCTTGGCGCCACCGGCCTGGCGCTGTGGGGTGGCGATGGTTACAGCGAAGATAGTTACATCTTCCAGTTAACCAGCATGCAGGGCGTACTGTGGCTGGGCACAGGACTGCTTCTCGGTGCCGCACTGGCTGCTATTGCCTCGGTAGCCAAGGCGGAATGGGGTGAAAGCCCGCTGGCCGAACGCCTGGTGTCCTGGGGCGATGGCGCTGTGCTGATGATTGCCATGATGGCCTTGTTCACGCTGTTTGAACCTTCCGCCTCGGCCTTATCCTACGAGGACCAGTCCAACCTGTTCTCCATTAAACTGATCATGGCCATGAATGTGCTGTTTTTATTCTCGGCCATTTGCTATATTCTGATGCTGTTTGCACCGGAATCGTTCGTCGCCCGCATGGCTACCGGCACGGCATGGATGGGCGTATATGTCGGCGGCTCGATGTTGTTGCTGCGCTGGTATGAATCATACCTGTTCATGGATGGCAGCATTGGCCATGCGCCGGTATCCAATCTGTACGAAGTGTTCATGTTGCTGTTCTGTATCACCGTCATCGTCTATCTGCAATGGGAAAAACGCTACCAGGCACAGGCCATGGGAGCATTTGTCATGGCCCTGGTGGCTGCCGGTGTATTCTTTGAAATCTGGCTCGGCTCGATTGGTCAGGCGGACATCAAACCGCTGGTACCGGCCCTGCAATCCTACTGGATGAAAATCCATGTGCCGCTGAATTTTGTCGGTTATGGTTCGTTTGCCGTCGCCTGCGGCGCGGGTATGGCCTATTTAACCCGCCAATGGCTGGAACAACGCAATCCCGCCATGAAGGTACTAAAAGTCTTTCCATCACTGGAACAGCTCGACCAACTGGCCTATAAATCCGTAGCGGTGGGTTTTCCTGCTTTCACACTGGCCACCATTCTTGGCGCCGCCTGGGCCGCTGAAGCCTGGGGGGGTTACTGGTCATGGGATCCCAAAGAGACCTGGGCGCTGATTGTCTGGCTAGTCTATGGCGCGTATTTGCATGTGCGTATTTCTCACGGCTGGCAAGGACGCACGCTGGCCTGGTGGACGGTCTCCGGCTTTCTGGTCACGGTATTCTGCTTCCTGGGTGTGAACATGTATCTCTCCGGCCTGCATTCCTATGGTCGGTTGAGCTGATGTAGTTACAGAACCCCATAACAGGTCTTGCAGAACGACAGGGAGCATCCGTGACATATCCTCTTCGTAAAATCGTCTTCCCGGCGGCAGGCATGGGCACACGCTTTTTGCCTGCCACCAAGGCCATCCCCAAGGAAATGCTGACCATTGTGGACAAACCACTGATTCAGTATGGCGTGGAAGAAGCGCTGGAAGCCGGACTCTCCGAGGTGATGATCGTCACCGGGCGCGGCAAGCATGCGATCGAAGATCATTTCGATATCTCTGCCGAACTGGAAAACAACCTGCGGCGCGCTGGTAAAGACGCTGTTTATGACAGAATATCCCGCATTGCCCGCATGGCCAATGTCGCCTATATTCGCCAGAAACAGGCACTGGGTTTAGGGCATGCCGTGCTCTGTGCCGCGCCCTGGGTGGGTAATGAGCCTTTCGGTGTCAGCCTGGCGGATGAACTGATTCTGGGTGAAACGCCAGCCATGCAGCAGCTGCGCGCCATCCACGAGGCAACAGGTGCTTCGGTGATTGCGCTGGCTGAAGTTTCACCCCAGGACACCCATAAATATGGTATCGTCAAAGCCCATGACGACAATGGCCGCCTGCGCCTGACATCCATGATTGAAAAACCGGCAGCGGACTATGCACCCTCCAACCTTGCCATTATTGGCCGCTACATCTTCACCCCGGGGCTGTTTGAACGACTGCAACGCACCCGTCCTGGCATGAATGGCGAAATTCAGCTCACGGATGCCATCAACGAACTGGCGCGGGATGAAGAAGTGTATGGCGTTGTGATCAAAGGCCAGCGCTTTGATGCCGGTAATCCAGGGGGCTTTTTGGCTGCCAACGCCCTGCTTGGTCTGCAACACCCGGAATATGGCGAACAATTAAAGGTCAGCCTGCGCCCATTGCTATGAACACATGGACGCTGGCAGTGGATGCCAGCAACCCCCAGGCCTGCATTTGCCTGCTGCATCAACAACGCCTTGTTGATGCAGCAACACTTGCTGCCGGCCAGCATTCACGCCAGCTCACGACAGCGATCATGAACATGATAACCAGGCATAACACACCGCCACTGGGCCAGCTGGCTTTTATCGCTGGTCCTGGCTCTTTTACCGGCCTGCGCATCGCCGCAGCGACGCTAAACGGACTGAACACGGCCTGGCAACTGCCTGTGCGCCATCTTTCTTCGCTGATGGTCATGGCAGCCCGCTGTGAATACTTAGGGCCACTATGGGTGCTTGAAGATGCCAGAGCCGGGGAATATTTTACCGGCTGTTACCAACAAATGACGACCGTACAGGCGGATCGCTGCGTTGCGGCAGCACAACTGCCGCAGATGCCTGTTTATACAGGCCATCAACCTTTGCCTGAACTGGATGCGACAGGTAAATACCACGCGCCTGATTATTCACCCGCGCAGGCCATCAGCCGTATCCTGACTACTGATAGCGGCGAACAAAAAACATACGCCGAGCCGCATTATCTGCAACGTTCACAGGCCGAACGCATGAGAGAGACACAATGAAACGACAACGGGTGCTATTGGTATGCCTTGGCAATATTTGCCGTTCACCGCTGGCTGAGGTGATCATCCGTCAGCAGGCAAAAGCCATGGGATTGGAAAATGATTTCAGCTTTGCCTCAGCAGGCACAGGTGACTGGCATATTGGTCAGCCAGCCGACCAGCGTGCTGCTGAGGTCGCAGCTCGCCATGGCCTGAGTCTTGAACATCACCGGGCACAGCAAATTACCCCTGCGAATATGAATCGTTGGGACTGGTTCATTGCCATGGATCGGGCCAATGCCAGCGATTTGTTAAGAATGGGGGTCAACAGCCAACGCCTGTTACTGATGCGTCAATTTGAGGCAGAAGGTGGCGGTGATGTTCCCGACCCTTATTATGGTGGCCCGCAAGGCTTCGAACACGTTTACCAGTTGCTTGCTGACAACGCCCGAACTATGCTTGCCTTTTTGGAGCAACACAGGGAGGATCCCCAATGAAACGCATTGTCGCTGTTATCAAACCATTTCGTCTGGATGACGTGAAAGATGCGCTGATGGATATTGGCATCAGCGGCATGAGTATCTGTGAAGTTCGCGGCCATGGCCGCCAGAAGGGGCATACCGAACTTTACCGTGGCGCTGAATATACCGTCGATTTTGTCCCTAAAACTGAAGTGAGCGTCGTTGTTGAAGAAGAACAGGTCGATGCCGCCATTGAAGCCATTGTCAGTGCCGCCCGTACAGGCAAAGTCGGCGATGGCAAGATTTTTGTGCAGCCTGTTGAGCGCGTCATTCGCATCCGCACGGGTGAAGAAGATATAGACGCACTGAATTAAGCGGTGCTAAGGTCGTCCGTATGCCTGTTGCTATGGCTGCTCATGAACAGCCTTAATGCACACGCTGCCGAGGTGCGTACGGCGGTGTTTGCCGGCGGCTGCTTCTGGTGCATGCAACCACCGTTTGACCAGGCTGAGGGCGTGTTGCACACCGAAGTCGGTTACACCGGTGGCAATCTGCCGCATCCGACGTATGCACAGGTTAGCCGGGGGCATACAGGCCACCTTGAGGCCATCCGCATCTTCTACGATGCGCAACGCACCAGCTATGCCGCCTTGCTGGATATCTTCTGGCATAACATCGACCCGACCCAAAGTGATGGCCAGTTTGCCGACCGGGGGCCACAATATCAGACCGCTGTTTTCTTCGCTGATGACGCGGAAAGAAAAATCGCAGCAGCATCGCGGCAGCGCATTCAACAGCGTTTTAAGCGTCCTGTGGCGGTTGCCTTACGGCCACGGCGTAATTTTTACCCTGCCGAAGACTGGCATCAGTCGTACTATCGGAAACAACCGCTACGCTATCAGCAATACAAACGCGGATCGGGACGGCAAGACTATATTGAGCAAACATGGCGCGAGGAGTCCAATGAATCAAAGCATCGGTGATTACCTTCTTTCCTGCTGCGAGCAATATGGATTTCTTGGCATTACAGTAGCAGATAGTCACGGCATGATGCTGGCGCATGAGGGAAAAGACATGGGCGATGCCTTTATTGCTCACCTCCCTGGCTGGCTGGAAGCTGGCGACAAGGTGTGCAAAATGGGCGGCCTTGGTGGCGCCATGTGTTCGTGTGTATTGCCAACCGACCGTTCATCGTTGATGCTGGCCTGGCAATGCGAACGGGCCAATGGCGAAAAACTGTTTTTTGCCGTACTTAGCAGATCATTACCACCACGTCTGGGCGAGGCGCTTGAAACGATTGCCAGAACCACCTGCCGTTATGTTGATCAGGCAACCACTGTCCGTCACGGCTAAACGGCAGACCATTTCACAAATTCCTTGACAAAACAACTACTTTATCTACGGTTGCCTGCTGTTTCAACGGGCAGTATAGCGTAACAACAGAGGTGCGCAACTTCATTCGTGGTCATAACGAATGACGCGGAGGGATCATGACAAAAGCTGATATTGCCGACATTATTCATGAGCGTGTCGGCCTTTCCAAAAAGGATGCCATGGAATTACTCGAGTCCATGCTTGAGGAGATCAAGGCTGAACTGGCCAAGGGCAATGATGTGAAACTCTCCGGCTTTGGTCACTTCGTCCTTCGCCAAAAATCCGAACGCCGTGGTAGAAATCCAAAAACAGGCGAGGAAATTATGATCACTCCCCGCAGAGTCGTGACATTCCGCGCCAGCCAGCTACTCAAAAAACGGCTGCCGATCGAGGAGTAGTTCGCGTGAGACCCCAAACTTCAGAACACCCAGGCACACACGCGCCCGATATCCCGGACCGGCTGTTTTTTTCCATCCGCGAAGTCAGTGATATGTGCGGCGTTGAACCCCACGTTCTACGCTACTGGGAAACGGAGTTTGATCATATCAAACCGGTCAAAAAAGGTGGTAATCGTCGCTTTTATCGGCAGAGCGATGTGCATGCCGTGTTACAGATCAAGCACCTGCTCTACGATCAGAAGTTCACCATTCGCGGCGCCAAAAAACGCTTGCAACAGGGTGAAAGCGGCGCAACAGCAGCGCTGAATATAACACCACGAAACGACGAATTGATCGCGATCAGAAAGGAACTGGAGTTTGTTCGCGATATTCTTTCCCGTGGCTAAGCGCACCTCTGACACACTGACACTCGAACTATTGCGTTGTTAGCATTCACCGCTACCATTCGCCTCCCGCGCGGCTACTGGCTGCGACGGTTGTTGGAGATTCGGGGCGTAGCGCAGCCTGGTAGCGCACCAGACTGGGGGTCTGGTGGTCGGAGGTTCGAATCCTCTCGTCCCGACCACTCCAATATTCACCATCCTGATCATGAACACATCCGCAACTGATACGTTTGACAGCTCGGGAAGCTACCGACGCAAGGCCATGGTAGAACAACAGCTTCGCGCCAGAGGTATCAGCGATTCACGCGTCCTTCAGGCCATGCTTGAAATTCCCCGTCACCTGTTCGTCCCTGAAGCCATGAAAGCACAAGCCTATCGCGACAGTGCCTTACCGATCGGAGAAGGGCAGACGATTTCGCAACCGTGGATGGTTGCACGCATGTGCGAACTACTGTGCTTGCAAGGCCATGAGCGTGTGCTTGAAATTGGCACAGGTTGCGGCTATCACACAGCTATACTCGCTCGCTTGTGTGCACGGGTTTACAGCATCGAACGCATTCGCAATCTGCACCAACAGGCACGGCAGCACCTGCGTTCCCTGCACATCGGCAATGTCATCCTCCAGTGTGCTGACGGTTGCCATGGCCTGCCCGGCTTTGCCCCCTTTGATGCCATTATTGTCACTGCAGGCGGCCACTACGCACCGGCGTGGATCGAACAACTGGCCGAAGGCGGTATTCTGCTGATACCAGAGGGTGAAAACGGCCTTCACCAACTGGTCAGCTATCGAAAAAAACAGGGTACGCTCGTCAGAACAACTTATGAGGCATGTAGCTTTGTGCCTCTTCGCAGCGGTGTACAATCGTGAGCACCAGCTCCAACCACAAGGCAGCAACTGTTGCACTGCCAGCCGGCACCATGGGTGCAGGCGGAAAGTTACGCCGCCTTTATCACTGGACGCTTGCCTGGGCCAACCACCCTCAAGCCCAGTTGGCACTACTGCTGATTGCCATGGTCGAAGCCAGCGTCTTTCCCATTCCACCGGATGTACTGCTACTGGCACTGGCACTTGGACGACCTGATCTTTCACTGCGTTTTGCCGCAGTGGCCACTGCCGGATCAACGCTTGGCGCTGCGATTGGCTATGCCATTGGCTGGTTTCTCCTTGGCAGTATTGGTATTCCTGTACTGGAATGTTTTGGCGCCATGGAGCAGTTTGCGCATGTACAACAGTTATTTCAGGCATATGGTGTGGCACTGGTGCTGATCGTCGGCTTTTCACCGATTCCGTTCAAGGTGATCACCATTGCCGCCGGAGCCTTCGGACTTTCCTTCTGGAGCTTTATGGCAGCGGCCCTGCTCTCTCGTGGCGCACGTTTTTACCTGGAAGGCGCCCTGATGCGCTGGGGTGGCGAGCGCCTTCGCAACTGGATTGAGGCTTATTTTGAATGGATGACTGTTCTCGTCGTGCTTCTCGTACTGGCTGGCTTTGGCGGCGTATGGTTACTAAAATAATCCCTCTGATCCTGTTGATCCATCTGATCATTTCAACTGTAGCCCAGGCAGACGATCTTCCACGCACGACGCACCCCTACCGAAGCGGCCATGTTGCACCACCTGCTCCCGTCGCCTCACCTGTCCGTCATCACCTGCGCGATGATTACCGCGTTCGCCCGGGCGACAACCTTGAACGCATTGCCCATCGTCAGCGCTTGCCGATTGCGCAACTCATCGCCAATAATCATCTTCACCCTCCCTACATCCTGCAACCAGGGCAATACCTCTGCCTGCGGCACTGCACACACCTGCATCCAGCCCCTAAACAACAGATACCGCACCGTTATTACCGCGTTCATCCTGGTGACTCTGTCGAGCGTATCGCCAAACGCCTGGGCATCAAGTCATCTCTGATTATTCGCAACAACAACCTTCACCCCCCTTATACCCTGCATCCTGGCCAGCGTCTTTGCATTGATCGCCGGCATCACTGTGGCCACAACGACCATCAACAAGCAGACACGGCGAAAGAAAGCTATACCGTCAAGGCTGGCGATAATTTGCATCGCATCGCCGCCCGATATGGATTGAGCTACAAAGATATCGCAAGCTGGAATAATATTCAGCCACCCTATATCATCCACGTCGGTCAACGACTTTATTTCCACCAGAAAACACGGAAACAGTCACCGGCTGAAGGCTCAGTCAAACAACCCAATCGCCGCTACCGGGTGAGAAAGTACGAAACCCTGGACTACCTTGCCAACCGCTTTGAGATGCCGGAAAAGCGACTGATTGAGCTAAATCATCTGAAAAAACCCTACAAGCTGAAACCCGGCCAGATACTCTGCCTGGATAATCCGGCCCCGTGCCTCAGTCAGGTTCACATTGTGGTCAAAGGCGAAACCCTGAAGCTGATTGCGCAATTATATGATATTGATATCAATCAACTCGTCAAACTCAATATGATTGAACCACCCTACAAGGTATTCCCCGATCAGCGCATTTGCCTGCAAAAAACCTACCCATGTGAAGGTGCAGAGCGCGTCAATACCACCTTGCCGGATGACTGGATGCCACGCCTGGACTGGCCGCTGGCCAACGATCACAAGGTACTGGTACCCTTTGGCCGCCGTGCTGGACGCATGCATGACGGTATTGACATTGCCGCCATTCGCGGCACGCCCGTGCTCGCTGCGGCCAAAGGCCGGGTAATTTTTTCCGGCGAACGTTTCAGTAATAAGGACAAACATGAATCCGCCTATGGGAAGTTTATTGTCATTGAGCATCCCAACCATATATTCACCATCTATGCCCACAATAGCCGTAATCTGGTCTATTCCGGCAAACGGGTAGAACAGGGCGATGTCATCGCCAAAAGCGGAGACAGCGGCCGCACGCATCGACCAGTCCTGCATTTCGAACTACGCAAGGGAAAAACCCCGATCGATCCCCTACCCTATCTACCAAAACGCGAAACGGATATCATCTATGAACACCTATGACATTACAACGGAGTTAGCTCACCATATTCGTGACATCCCCGACTTTCCCAAGCCAGGAATTGTCTTTAAGGATATTACCCCCCTGCTGGCCAATGGCCCGGTTTTCCGTCGTTGCATCGTTGCCATGGCCGAATCCATGCCCAGACATATCGACTACATCGTTGGCATGGAATCCCGGGGATTTATCTTTGGTGCAGCGCTGGCCAGTCATCTGGGTATCGGCTTCATCCCGGTGCGCAAACCCGGCAAACTACCGCATGATATTCACGCCATTGAATATGAACTGGAATATGGCGTGGACAGGCTGGAAATTCATCGTGATGCACTCTCTGATCATCATCGCGTTGTCATTGTGGATGATTTACTGGCTACGGGCGGTACAGCAGCAGCCACCGCCACCCTGATCCGCCAGCTTGGAGCCGAACCGGTCGCCGCCCTGTTTGTCATCGAACTTGATTCCTTGCAGGGCCGCCAAAAACTGAACGATATGAAAATCAGCAGCCTGTTGCATTACCGGGAATAAGATTCCCTGTGCCATTCTCTCTCGCAGGAGGAGCCGATGATTCTGTGGCTTTTGGCCACACGCTTATTCCCACCTGCAGTTTGCCTTGACATGGCCAACACATAGTATCACTCACATGGAACTACATGGCGTATTACTTGATCTTGTCATTGTGATCGGCTGTTCATTGGGCTTTGCCATGCTTTTGCAACAGGTACGTATTCCTCCTGCTGTAGCTTATATTGTTACCGGCCTGGTTGTCGGCCCTTCAGCGTTAGGGTTGGTCAATGACAAGGAACTGCTTAACATTCTTGGTGAGCTCGGTGTCATCATGCTGCTATTTTTCATTGGCATGGAGGTTTCACTGCCCCGGTTGATTGCCAGCTGGCGTATTGCTGTGCTGGGCACGACGGCGCAAATGCTGCTTAGCGTGGGTATATGCTCTTTTGGCGCCTGGCTACTCGGCTGGACGTGGCAGGCAGGATTATTATTCGGCTTTATTATCAGCATGAGTTCCACAGCCGTCGTTCTGACGCTGCTAAAGAGCAATAATGAACTTGAAACTCCCTTCGGACAAAACGCCCTTGGTGTTTTGCTGATGCAGGATATGGCCATCGTTCCCATCATGATTGTACTTGGCAGCATGGGCAAAACAGCTAACGAGAACCACCAGGTATTGTTGCAACTGACAGGTGGCATGCTGCTACTGGGAGCTGTCATATGGCTATTGCGCAACCCCAGCTGGAAAATCCCGGCCATTTTTAGAGAAAGTGCAGATCAGGAGATTATGCTGGGATTGTTGCTATGCTTTGCCGCTGCCGGCCTGACAGCAGCAATTGGTCTTTCGGCACCTTTTGGCGCCTTTCTGGCCGGTCTGCTATTGAAATCCTCTGATCAAAGTCATTGGGTAGAAGAGCACCTTCATTCGGTTTACCTGATTTTCGTAGGTATTTTTTTCCTCTCCGTTGGTATGCTGGTGGATATTCGCTTCGTCCTTAACCACTGGCTAATGACGATCACCCTGACTATGGCTGTCTTTATCTTGAACTCCGGCTTGAATGCACTGGTATTACGTCTATTGGGAGAGAACTGGCGCCTTGCCCTGATCACCGGCGGCCTGCTCAGTCAAATTGGGGAACTTTCTTTCCTGCTGGCAGCACTTGGCACGGTCCAGGAAATCATCACTGATGAAGGCTATCACATGGCCATTGTTGTTATTGCCATGACGCTGTTGCTTAGTCCTCTCTGGGTGCTGATAATTCGCAAAATCGTTTGTAATCAGCATACCACCACCTTCACATCCGCTTCTGTCATGGATGATCTTAGGCGTCTGAAAAGCCATATCATGCAGCAAAAACAACGCTACCAGGAGAAGTTTACAGGCAAACGCAAGCATTAGTTCGATCAGCTTCCGGCAAAAGCTGTTCGCCCTGCCCCAATCACAGCCTGACAACATGGACAGAAATATCAACTCGACCTAGCCTGCGCCAATGGAAGAGCAAACACACTTCGGTTTTGAACAGGTTAGCCCGGACGAAAAAAAGGGTCGCGTTATGGGCGTGTTTTCTTCGGTGGCGGGAAAATACGACCTCATGAATGACCTGATGAGCGGCGGTTTGCACCGTTTATGGAAATGCCGGATGCGGCAATGCGCGGCTGTTCATGCTGGCAGCATGGTGCTGGATGTTGCCGCCGGCTCTGGTGATATTGCGCAGGGACATTTGCAGAAAATGGGCGATTCAGGGCGCGTAATTCTCAGCGACCTTAACGGACCGATGCTACGCGAAGGCGCTCGCCGCATGCTGGATGCCGGTTACCTGCCGGGGCGCGCTGACTGCATTCAGGCTGATGGTTCCCAACTGCCTTTTGCTGATCATAGCTTTGACTGTGTCAGCATTGCCTTTGGCATCCGTAATTTTGTTGATATTGACCGGGGTCTGCGCGAATTTTTCCGCGTCCTCAAACCAGGTGGGCAATTCATTTGCCTGGAGTTTTCCAGGCCCATACTGCCTTTGCTGGATGTGATTTATGATACCTATTCGTTTCACGTCATTCCACGCATGGGCAAGTGGGTCACGGGCGATAGGGATTCCTATCAATACCTGGTAGAATCCATTCGTCGTTTTCCGCATCAACAGCGCTTTTCTCATATGATCAGGCAGGCAGGCTTTGATATGGTTCGCCATGAAAACATGACGGGCGGCATCGTCGCTCTGCACCGGGGGTACAAACTGTGAGTGTGTTGTTTCTGCCACTGCGACTGATTCCGCAATCCGTACAGTGCGTAATCATCAGCACGGTGCTGAATCTGGTATTACTGCGCGACGACAAGCTGCGCGCCCTGGCCTATGATCTTGAAAATCGCGTCTTTCGCGTTCATGTCCGGGATCAGGGCTTTCTCTTTTATTTGTTGTTTCACGATGGCCAGGTGCAAACCCATCCCAGCCATGACGGGGATGCCGATGTGCGCATTACGGCCGAGACAGCGGCATTCGCCCGCATGATTTTTGATCACGAGGATCCGGATGATCTTGTCTTCCGCCAGTTGCTGCGCATCAGCGGCGATTCAGAAAGCATGCTGCGCTTCAAAAAAATCATGCAGGCCGCCGATGTCAACTGGGAAACAGAACTTCAGTCGGCATTTGGTCACTTTTTTGGCCGTCGCATTGCTCAGGCGGCAAAAAAACTGATGGATACCGAGGAAAAACTGCGCCAAAACATCCATCACAGCCTCCAGCAACAACTAAGCGATATCAATATCCCCGATCAACAACGCCTCCAGCAATGGCAAGCGGGTGTTGAGCATTTGCAGCACCGGCAGCAACGCCTGGAGCAACGCATCAGACGCCTGGAGCAACGCTGGCAAGGTACGACTGACAAATGAGGCTGGCAGGCAATCTGCGGCGCAATCTGCGACTGATCACCATTGGCTACATCCTGACCACCCACGGCATGGCGGCGCTGGCTGTGCGCATGCGCCTGTTTTACCCATGGGCCTGGCTTGTTCAATGGTTTCGCGATGATGCACCAAGTGCCGATCTTGGCGTACAACTGCGCCTGGCACTGGAAAAACTCGGCCCAACGTTTATTAAATTTGGCCAAATGATGTCCACCCGCGTTGACCTCTTACCTATTTCCGTGGCGCTGGAACTCAAACGTTTGCAGGATAATGTACCGGCACAACCACTGGAGCATGTTGAAGCCGTTATTTTTCATGCCTTCAAAAAACCCCTGCAGGGTGATGACGGCCTGTTTCGTAGCTTTGAAGAAACGCCAGTAGCCGCTGCTTCCATTGCCCAGGTGCATTTTGCCGAACTTCACGATGGCAAACATGTTGCGGTAAAAATTCGTCGGCCAGGCATCGAACAAACCATTGAGGCCGATCTGGATATTTTACGGCTACTGGCTCGCATGTTTGAACGTTATTTTCCCGAATATCGTCGTCTTAAGGCTTCTTGTGTTGTGGAAGAGTTCGCGCAAAGCATTCGTAACGAACTGAATTTGCGCGCCGAAGCAGCACACGCCAGCCGCTTTCATGAAAACTTTGAACAGCTGGAAGGGGTACGCGTTCCCAGGGTACAATGGGATTACACCAGCACCGAAGTGCTGACCACAGAACGCATTTCCGGCACCCCGATTGATGAAAAAGCCGAACTGATTGCTGCGGGGCATGATACCATGCAACTATGTGAACGCGCGGCCAATCTGTTTTTTCATATGGTGTTCGTGGATGGTTATTTCCATGCCGACCTGCATCCAGGCAATATTTTTGTGGCTCACGATGGCGATTTGATTCTGGTGGATTTTGGTATTGTCGGTCGTCTGGATATGCGTACCCGCCGTTACCTGGGCGAAATGATGCTGGCTTTTTTGCGTGAAGACTATTACCGGGCAGCCATGGTACATGTGGAAGCTGGTTACGTACCACCGAATACCAATGTTTCAGCTTTTGAAGATGCCCTGCGGGAAATTGCCGTACCGATTTTCAACCGTCCATTGGCCAAAATCTCCATTGCTGAATTACTGCTTGGCATGTTTGCCGTCACCGAACGCTTTCATATGGAAACACGCCCGGAGTTGCTGTTATTGCAAAAAACCATGGTTGTTCTCGAAGGTGTTGCCCGTGAACTGGCCGGTGATTTTAATATGTGGACGTCCTCCCGCCCCTTGATCACTGAATGGGCAAGCCGTCATATCGGCCCTGTTGGCAAAGTGGAAGCCTTTGCCAGTGAATGGAAAATTCAGGCGCAACACTGGATGCAATTGCCTCAGCGCATTGACAATTTCATGGAAACCGTCCGGGAAGACATCCTGCCACAGCCTGAACCGCGTCGCTCCCGCCTGCCACTACTGGCAGGTGCCGTGCTACTGACGGCTAGCGGTGCCCTATGTACAGCCTTGTTAGCCGGTTTGATTCATGTCTGGTGGGGCATGTCCGCCATGATTATTAGCTTGCTTTGTGGTCTGTTGCTGGTATTATATGAATAAACCGCTAATTTCTCTGATCTGGGCAGAAGATCGCAACAGACTTATCGGAAAGAATGGGCATTTGCCCTGGCACATCCCTGAAGATATGACATGGTTTCGCCAGCAAACCATGGGTAAGGCCATCCTTATGGGCAGAAAAACCTTTGATTCCATTGGCAAGGCCTTGCCCGGACGGCTTAATATCGTACAAAGCAGGGGAAAGCCTAAACTTCCCGATGGCTGCCGCCTGATCCATCACATGGATGAAGCATTAGAGATAGCAAGCGACCAAGAAGAACTGGTGATCATGGGCGGCAGTGAAATGTATCGCCTCTGGCTGCCGCTGGCAAAGCGGCTGTATGTCACCCATCTGGCACACAGCTTCACAGGCGATACTTATTTTCCTGACACGGATCGTTCGCGCTGGCAGTTGCTGTCAAGACAGGATCATCAGGCAAAAGCAGGCTATGGTTATCGCTTTTGTATTTACGAGGTCGGATGAATTATTCCATTGTCAGCGGTAGCAGCGATGATGTAACCAGCGTCTGCGCTCTGGCGCGGCAGTGCTTGCCGGAGGCGTGGTCAGAACGCAACCTGCGCAGTTCGCTTGCCGCTGGCTTTGATTTGTTACTCACCAAACAGAACGATACATTGTTGGGCTATTTATTAAGCAGCGATGTACTGGACGAAATTCACATCATGCAGCTTGTTGTTGCACCGCAACACCGCCGACGAGGCATTGCCAGCAGCCTGTTGCAGACATTGGTGAGTAACAGCACGGATATGAACAGCCTGCAACTGGAGGTTCGCGCATCCAATATCGCCGCTCGCCGATTTTACCACAAGGCGGGCTTTGTCGTATGCGGTCGCCGAAAAAATTATTACGCCGCCAGTTCATCGCAAACGGCTGAAGATGCCATATTGATGCAACGATTATTACGGATACACAACCATAAGAGGTAAATCATGAGTGAGGAGCAAAAAACTTCCTATGTGGTGTTATTGGTGGATGATCAACCGATTATTCATGAAGCTGTGCGCCGCCAGTTAGCCGACCTACCTGAGTTGTTTCTCCATTGTTGCGCGGATGGTGGCGAAGCACTCTCTGTTGCCGAAGAGATTAAACCGCATGTAATTCTTCAGGATCTGGTGATGCCCGATATTGATGGTTTGCAACTGGTTAAATTTTATCGCGTCAACAAAACCACCCGGGATGTGCCTATTGTCGTCCTTTCATCCAAAGAAGATGCAGAGATCAAGGCACAGGCGTTTGCCCTCGGTGCCAATGATTACCTGGTCAAACTACCTGATAGCGCTGAATTACGGGCTCGCCTGCGCTATCACGCCCAGGCTTATGAAAATATCAAACAACGCACACGTATGCTTCTCCAACTTAAGCATAATCAGCAAGCGCTGATGCAGGCCAATAAAACACTGGAAAAAGAACAGCAAGAGCTGAAAAAACTTAACGAAATCAAAAACCGTTTTCTCAGTATTGCCGCCCATGATCTACGCAACCCGCTCTCCGCCATTCGCTGTTTTGCTGAGTTTCTTACTGAAAACGAAGTGGGTGAACTGAACGAAGAACAGCACGAACTGGTTACCAATATCCAAAAAACTGCTGATTCCATGTTGGGATTGGTCAATGATTTGCTTGATGTCAGCGTCATTGAGTCAGGTCGACTCAGTCTCAAACTCGGCGAATACAATCTTCCCCAACTGGTGAAAGAAGTGGTTCATCTGAATCATATTGTTGCTCGACGTAAACATATTCGCGTCTTGTTGCAAAGCGATGTAGATGAAGAAATGCAGGTGTTTGACCGCGACCGCCTGCGTCAAGTAGTGGACAACCTGATCAGTAATGCCGTTAAATACTCGCCGCTGAACACCACTGTGTATGTTAAACTACATGTTCAGAACGGATTGATGACACTGTCAGTCAAGGACGAGGGCCCGGGTATTCCTCAGGAAGAGCAAAACAAACTGTTTCAGACCTTTGGTAAAACATCTGTACAACCAACAGCTGGTGAAAAGAGCATTGGTCTTGGTCTGGCGCTGTCCCGACGCATGGTCAATGCTCATGGCGGTGATATTACTGTGCACTCTGTGGTGGGTGAAGGCAGTGAATTCACCGTTCGCCTTAACATGAAGGCACTACGAAAAAAACAATGAGGAGGGCATCCAGATGATGATACGCTGTTTACTGGGTCTTGGTCTGCTATGCAGCCTGCTGACTCATGTGGGTTATGCCGCCCCACTCCATGCCAATACCGAACTCCTGGCCATGGACCATATTGGTATTGCCGTTGCTCGATTGGAAAGTGTGCGCCTGGCAGCACCTGCGAGCGATGCCTATGCCGTGCCTACAGCCAGTATCACCATTCTTGAACCGCTGCGTGGTGACGTGCCGGATACTGTTATGTTCATTCCCCTACTCTATGGCACGCCCTATTATCATGTGCAAACAAATCATGAGGCACTGCAATGGCAAGGCCGATCACTGGAACAAATGAAGGGAAAAAACTGGATTTTTATGTGTGATGGCGCGGAAGTCATTGAGGCCTACCCCGATTCTCCCGCTTTACGTGCTGAAATTCGCCAGCATATGAAGGCAGCCGCACCCAATGCCACCATCATGCTGATACTGGCCCTTGGCATTGCTGCATTAAGCTTTCTTTCCATGCCCGGCGCTCGCCTCTTGGGCTCGTGGCTACCTGCGGGCTTGTTGTTGTTGCAAGGCATGCTCTTTGCTTTTTATGAATGGCATATGCCTGCTATTTCCACTGATCGTACCGACTTGTTGTTTCTTCTGCCGGCATTGTTTCTGCATCTGGTGCTGGTGTTGCGTTTTTATATTTCAGGTGGTCACCGCAACAAAGCCGGTGATGAAGCCTCCGCACAACAGCAGTGAACAAGCGGCATTCACTTGCCGGATTTATCAAGGATGATAAAACGTGCCTCACGACCATGGGCAATATCGGAAATAATCAACTGTTGTCGCGATGGCTTCCAAAGCATGCGCACACCCTGAAATATGCCGCTGCCCTTCCATTGCCCCTTGCCGATGTAATGAAACTCACGGGGAATATGATTGTGAAAAATAGCTGCCAATTGTGATGGAGGAATCACCAGCCCGCGTTTAGCCATATCCTCCGCTGTAATGCCGCGCCAGCCAACTGGCTTCACCTGATTATCTAAAACCGCGATGAACTGATCCTGCCAGCGTATGCGCAGCACGCGTCCACTGGCGGCATGATTCAGACGTGCCTCGCCCTGATGCGCCTGACCCGACCAACGCAGCATCACCTGCCAGCGGTGTTTTGGCTCCATCACCAGCAGACGGGCATTAAACGTATCGTAAGGACCAATCACTGGCGCTTGCATACCGGACACAGCATATGGCGGTGTGCAGCCTATCATCAACACCGGCAACAGCATGACCAGCAAACCGCTCATTGCTTTCAACGGACCGGAAGACCTTCGACGATTTTTTTGCTCAATTCATCCTGATCTGCGGCGCCGAT
This sequence comes from Mariprofundaceae bacterium, assembly GCA_015488125.1. Taxonomy (GTDB): domain Bacteria; phylum Pseudomonadota; class Zetaproteobacteria; order Mariprofundales; family Mariprofundaceae; genus AB-137-C09. The sequence goes on along the minus strand of WFOJ01000193.1, from coordinate 4,507 downwards.
ACTCATGCTATCGCCTATTTGCAATTTTTCCAGCGCCTGTTGCCAAAACTGCCGCGCCATTTCGTGCTTTCCCTGTCGCCATAAAATATCCCCCAGATGCTCATACATCACAGGATCAACGCGACCAACTTTCTGCAGAGCCTGACGCTGCGTTTTTTCGGCCTGTTGGTAATCGCCCTGCTGATAATAGACCCACGCCAGCGAATCCAGATAAAAGCCGTTATCAGGACGCAACTTCAACGCCTTCTTGACATAGGCCTTGGCTTCAGCCAGACGAACACCGCGTTCAGCAAGCGAATAGCCAATAAAATTGAGCGCCTCTGGGTCATCCGGGTAGTACTTCAGGAGCAACTGAATGCTTTTCTCCAATTGCTCGTATTCCTTGAAATGATCGTAGGCAATAGCACGATTGATCAGCAATGAGCGGGGGATTTTCTTCAGTTTGAGTGCAGGCTCGGTACGTTCGAGCAACAAACGATAGGCATTGCGCTGCAAATATATCGCCGCCAACATGCCCCAGGCATCGCCTGTATCCGGTTTTTTCTTCAATAGCCCCTGCAAAATATGTTCGGCACGGGCAAGATCGTCACGCTGCATGCTGATCGCTGCCATACGTAACTGGCTGGCGGCATAACGTTCGCTTTCCGGTGATACATCCTGATAAAGCGCCAGCGCTTCATCGGTGCGATTGAGCATATCCAAATTGATCGCCAGATGGAAGCGAAATTCGTTATTTTCCGGCTCCAGTCGCAAGGCTTCCCTGAAGGCATCGGCAGCCTGAGCAAATTGCTTTTGTTCATAATACAGCATGCCCAGCATGGAGTAGATCTGGCTCATGGCTTCACCATACCGAAGCATGCTGCGGTAAAGTTTCACTGCTTCACCCAGACGCTGCTGCGCAATCAGTAAACGACCAAGATGATTGGCAACACCAATCGCTGCGGGATGTTCAGCAATAAACGATCTTAGCATGTGTTCTGCCTGACGCGCCTTGCCCTGCCGCGTCAATAATACGGCATGAAGAATCACCGCCTGACCACTGTCAGGCTTCACCGCGCGCAAACGCTTGATATATTGCAAGGCTCGACGGTTCCTCTTTTGTTGCAAGGAAATATCGACCATTAGTTGCAACAACGGCACCGCCTCTTCCGTTTTCAAAGCGGCTTGCACCAGTCGTCCAGCTTCTTTTAGTTGGCCTTGTTGCATCAGCAAGCGTGCCAGTTGCACCCGCACAGCCACCTCTTTCGGATGCTGCTTTAACAAACTGCGCAGTACCTTCTCCGCTTCACCTGGTTTTTGCTGCTGCTGAAGCACAATGGCATACAATTGCTGTAACCGCATACGCTCATCATCCGACATAGACCGCATGCTTGCTGCATCTGCCTGCAAGGGTTGCAGCACTGCCGCTGCATCTTTGGGCCGATGAATTTGTACGTATAGCTGTGCCAACTCCAGACGCGGTGCAACAGCCAGAGAACGCGAAGCCAGTGTGGAAAAAAAGCTGATTGCCAAAGGGATGTTGCCATCTTCCATCGCAGCACGCCCGGCCATATACAAAAACTCATCTGATTTCTGGCTCAGCATCTGCCTGAAGCTGGGCGTCTTCTTTGCTACAGAAATCGTTTTGTTTTTTTTGCCCTGAGCGGTCACAGCTGTTCTTGTCGATACGGCATGATGCGAAGAGGCGCATGCTGCAACAGCGCTGACCAGCAGGAGCAATACAACGCGAGGCATGAATACCTTATTGAACATCAGCACAATCAATGCGGATAAAACGTTTGCCCTCTGCGTTCAAGGCCCAGCATACCACCTGATCTGCCTTTCCCTGATGCACACTGATAATCGGATACAGCAGCATATCCCAGGCATGCGCCAGATCTGTTGGCGAAGGTTGCGCCAGACAATCAGGGTGAGAATGATAGACGCCGATAATTTCCTTTCCCGTGCCGCGCAATTCACGGTCAATGCGCTGATATGCCTGCGGATCAAGCTCAAAACGGTCATCAGCGCGATCAGTATTCAGATTGGCCACAGCACGCACTTCACTGACCCACCAGACCTGTTCACGAACCGCACCAACAAGCAGACCACAAATCTCGTGCGGATAGCCTGCCTCTGCCTGCTTGCGCATCTGCTGCACAAGCTTGGCCGGAAGATGACAATGCCGGACATCTTTGCCGTGATCAATCACAGCGCGATAAGCCTCGCTTTCAAATCGTTGCATGAATGATTCCAATAAAAACTGCCTCCGCACCGGGTACGGAGGCAGTGATATTACTTGCCCTCAACAGAGAGTAGTTCAACCTCGAAGATCAGGGTGGCGTTAGGGCCGATCAAACGTCCGGCGCCATTGGCGCCATAAGCCAGCTCGGGCGGCAATACAAACTTGTATTTGCTGCCAACGCGCATCAACTGAACACCCTCCGTCCAGCCCTTGATCACGCCATTGAGCGGGAAAGTGGCAGGCTGGCCACGCTTGTAAGAGGAATCAAACTCCGTGCCGTCAATCAGCGTACCACGATAATTCACCGTCACTTTATCAGTGGCCTTTGGCCTTGGGCCATCGCCTTCTTTCAGCACTTCATACATCAGACCACTTTCTGTTGTTTTCACGTTTTTTCCCTTGGCATATTCCTCACGGAATTTCTTGCCCTCTTCGGCATTTTTCTCGGCGCTTGCCGCACGCTTCTTGTTGGCTTCTTCAGCGCGTTTCTGGAAAAATGCCTGCTTGATTTTAGCCGCTTCATCCGGCTTGACTGCCGGATCCTTGCCATCAAGCTGATCACCGATTGCGGCATACAGGGCTTCACGATTAAACGCGACATCCAGGCCTTTCAGGGAATTGCCGATATCCATGCCAATTGCATAGCTCAGTTTATCTTCTTCGCTGCTTAAGGTGACGCCCGCCTTGGCCGACGCGCTTTGCGTCGCAGGCGTGGCCGCGTGACCGCCAGGATTGGCCGGTTTATCGCAGGCCGTCAGCATGGTCGCTGCCAGTATGGCGGCACCCAGAGCCAGATGATATTGTTTCATATGTGTTACTCCCATTCAATGGTTCCCGGGGGTTTGGAGGTGACATCATAAACCACCCTGTTCACCCCTTTGACCTCATTAATAATTCGATTGGATATACGTGACAGCAGTTCATGCGGAAGATGCGCAAAATCTGCCGTCATACCGTCAAGCGATTCAACGGCCCGAATGGCGATACAGGATTCATACGTACGCTCATCACCCATGACTCCCACCGATTTCACTGGCAGCAAGACGGCGAAACTCTGCCAGATTTGCTGATACAAGCCCGCTGACTTGATTTCTTCCAGCACGATGGCATCAGCCTTGCGCAGAATATCCAGTCGCTCACTGCTGATTTCGCCAAGGCAGCGGATGGCCAGGCCAGGCCCGGGGAAAGGCTGACGGGAAATAATATCTTCAGGAATGCCCAGTTCGCGACCAAGCTCCCGCACCTCATCCTTGAACAGCTCCCGCAGCGGTTCCACCAGTGCCATCTGCATTTCTTCCGGCAAGCCCCCCACATTGTGGTGGGATTTAATCACCGCAGACTTGCCCTTGACGGAAACAGATTCAATCACATCAGGATAAAGCGTGCCCTGCGCCAGAAAATCCACCGCCCCCATCTGCTTCGCCGCTTCATCGAAAATATCAATAAAAGCGTGGCCAATTTTCTTGCGTTTTTCCTCGGGGTCGGTCACGCCTTCGAGCAAACGCAGAAAACGCGCCTCGGCATCGACATATTGCAGCCGAATATTAAACTGGTCACGGAACACCTGCTGCACTTTTTCTGCTTCACCAAGGCGTAACATGCCATTATTTACAAACACACAGGTCAGTTGATCACCAATCGCTTCGTGAATCAATACCGCTGCCACCGACGAATCGACCCCGCCGGAGAGCGCGCAAATCACTTTACCTTCGCCGACCTGCGCCCGGATAGCGGCTTTGGCATGCTCAATATACGAGCCCATCGTCCACTGCCCATGGCAACCACAAATCTGGCGCACAAACCAGCTCAGTAACTCACTGCCCTGAGGGCTGTGTACCACCTCAGGGTGAAATTGCAAACCATAAAAACGTCGCTGGTGGTCGGCAATAGCGGCATGCGGTGCGTTGGTCGTGTGGGCAACGGTGACAAACCCCGACGGTTGACGCTCAATGCGATCACCGTGGCTCATCCACACTTCCATACCGGATTGCCCCGGCACAGCGGCAAACAGCCCCTGGTGATCATCAATCTGAATATGCGCCCGGCCATATTCCCGGTGTTCAGCCTTGCCGACCTCGCCACCAAGCATATGCGTCATCAACTGCATGCCGTAGCAAATGCCCAGTACCGGCAAGCCGAGTTCAAAAACGCAACGATCAACACGCAACGAGCCTTCATCAAGCACTGAATCAGGGCCACCAGAGAGCACAATGCCACGCGCATCAAAATCACGAATCGTTTGGGCATCTGCTGTGCCCGGAAGAATTTCACAATACACATGGG
>WFOJ01000192.1 GCA_015488125.1 Mariprofundaceae bacterium | reverse complement strand
TTTGCAACGCTTCGCCATATCGCTTTGAACCTTCTCAAGGCGGAAAAATCTCTCAAGGTAGGAATGAAAGTTAAACGATTACGTGCCGGATGGGATCACAAGTACTTGCTCAAGGTTCTTGGCGGGTAAGATTTTAATGCGATTGCCCTGTACTCCACGGTTCCCTGTTGTTGGAGGGCAGCATTCAGTGCACGCAAGGTTGCAGGTAGGGGGGCGCAACACTCAATCCATTGCTGACTCACAGGGTGGCGAAAACCGAGACGCTCCGCATGCAGTGCCTGACCGCTTAATTGTGCCAATTGGCGGCGAAGTTCAGCATCAAGCTGTGCTGGCGGGTTAAAATGTCGGGCGTACATGGTATCGCCAAGCAGTGGCAGCTTTTCAGCAGCAAGGTGAACGCGAATCTGATGGGTACGGCCAGTATGCAGACGCAGGCGCAGACGGCTGAACAGGCCCATGAAACAGGCTTCACGGGTGGCTTCGGTAATCGCCAGGCGCCCGCGTGAGCTGCCTGCTGGCAGAATGGCCATTTTTTGGCGATGATGCGGATGACGGCCAATCAGGGATGCCATCCGATGCCTCACCCAGTGCGGACAACCCCGACACCAGGCAAGGTACTCGCGTGTAATATCATGACGGCTGAATAACTCGCTCAGGCCACGCTGGGCGCGCTCTGTTTTGGCAACGACCAGCGAACCGGAAGTGTCCTTGTCCAGCCGGTGAACAATACCTGGTCGTTCAACGCCGTTAATGCCGGGAAGTTTGGGGCAGTGATGCAGCAGGGCATGCACCAGCGTCCCCTGATCATGGCCACAGGCAGGATGTACCACCATACCGGCAGGTTTGTTGACGATGAGCAGTTCTTCATCCTCGTAGAGAATATCCAGCGGAATGGCTTCCGGTTGCAGCTCCATGGGGGTGGTTTTCAGAGGAGGGATGACAACGTCTTCGCCGCCATGAAGTCGATACGAAGGTTTGACCTTGCGTCCATTGACCAGAATCTCACCGGATTTAAGCAGTTCGCTCAAACGCCCCCGCGACAATGATGTGGTCTCGGCCAGCACCTGATCAACGCGACGATCGGCATGATGGTCAGAAATACGCAGCGACAAAGCTTCTGTCATGAATAGCAAAACCTTCTGTGTGTTGGATGGTGGTGCATGTCTGAAACGTAGCGGATGCTGGCAGTGGTGTCCATATCTGGCCCGATACAGGCCATGGGCGCAGTTGCCTGTGACCGACGGTCGGCCTGTTTTGTGAAAATGCTTCCCATTGCGCCGACTTCTTCCGAGGATAGCGGCATTTGCATGAAGCAGGTGGATACATGGGTTTATACTGGTGGCGGTCGAATCGGGTTGAGGTGTTGGCGCAGGCGATGGCGGAATTGTTTCGGGCGGAACCATTGGCCTCACCATTTGCGACTGAGGTGATATTGGTGCCAGGCATGGCGATGCGCCGATGGCTGTCGTTGCGACTGGCGGATAGCCTGGGTATTCGTTGTCAGCAGCAGTTTTTTTTACCAGCAAGCTGGCTGTGGGCGCAGGTTTCGCAGCATGTTGAGCAGCCGCAGGCGACAACGCTGGAGGCGATGTGCTGGCGTATATTCCAGCTGCTGCCATCATGTATGGATGATCCTGCTTTTGCCAGCGTGAAGCGTTATTTGGAAGATGATGAAGGCGACATTCGCCGCTGGCAACTGGCAGAACGCATCGCCGATGCTTTTGATCGTTATCAGTATTATCGCCCCGAATGGATTCATCAGTGGCGTGATGATGCGCCGGATGACGATTGGCAGGCCAGGCTGTGGCAGGCCACGCAACAGGGGGCGATGGACCGGGTAGCAGCCATGGAACACTGGTTGTCGGCATTGCCCGAGGCGACATTACCGACGCGACTGAGCGTGTTTTGCCTACCGGGCTTGCCGCCGTTGTTGATGCGAGCCTTGTCGGCACTGGCAGAACATACCGATGTACACTGGTTTCAACTGGCACCCACGGCGCATTACTGGGCGGATGTGTCAACAGCAAAGGCGGCGGCCCGGCGACGCTTGCGGCAGTCTGATGCCGATGCCGTTGAGGAGGAAATGGGTCATGAACTGCTGGCTTCATGGGGCAGGCAGGGGCAGGCCATGCAGGATATGCTGCTTGATCTGCTACCGTCGGCAGTGATGGAGCAGGATTGCTGGCACGAAGACTGGCCGCCAACGCTGTTGGGGCAGTTGCAGCGCAGTGTGTTTATGCTGGAAAACAGTTTGCCGTCATCATCCGTCGCTGATGATTCCATACAATTGCATATCTGCCACAGTCCAATGCGCGAAGTGCAGGTGTTGCATGATCAGTTATTGCATATGCTCAATGTGCAGCCGGAGTTGCAGCCGGAAGATATATTGGTCATGGTGCCTGATCTGGAATCTTACGGGCCGTGTATAGCAGCGGTTTTTGATGCTGTTGATGATGGCCCGAAGCTGCCCTGGAATCTTTCGGATATGATGATGCAGGGCGGGGCGCCATTGCTGAATGTGGTATTTCAGTTGCTGGCATTGCCGCAAAGCCGGCTGACGCGATCGGATATGCGGCTATTGTTAAGTCAGCCGGAACTGGCCGGACATTTCGCCCTTGCGGACAGCGAAGCTGATGAACTTGACGAACTGCTTGATGCCCTGGGTGTGCGTTGGGGGCTGGATGGTGAACATCGGCAGGCGCTGGGACTTCCGTGCTGGCAGGAGCAAAGCTGGCAGGCAGGCGAAGAGCGCTGGCTGGCTGGTTTGGCCCTGGGTGATACGCAAAGCTGGCAGGGCATTGCGCCGGTGCCGGTGGGGCGGGATGCCGCTGATGTGCTGACCAGGCTATCGGTGCTGCTGGATGCCTTGCGTGACTGGCGTCAGCGTTTGCAGGCTCCTCGCAGCATGGAAGCATGGCAGATGACGCTATTGCAACTGTTATCGGCGTTTTTTGACGAAGATGAAGCAGGGCAATTGCAGGCGGTGCGGGAGGCACTGGCTGATATGGTCAGCCAGGCTGATGATACGCCGCTGGATGGCCTGTTGCTGCGTCATATCCTGAAACGGAAACTCGATGAGTGCACGATGCAGCATCGCTATCTCACCGGTGGCGTCAATATCTGTGGTATGCGACCCATGCGGGCAGTGCCGTTTCGCGTCATCGCACTGTTGGGCATGCAGGATGAGGATTTCCCCCGACGACAACATCATTCGGAACTGGATCGCATGGCCGCAGCTGGTCGTCCTGGCGATCCGCACAAAGGGCACGAAGATCGCTACCTGATGCTGGAAACCCTGCTCAGCGCCCGGCAAACGCTGTATATCAGCTACACCGGGCGAAGTATTCGCGATAACAGCGAACGTCAGCCCTCCGTACTGGTGCGTGAACTACTCGATTTTATTGACCGTGAACGTTGCATCAGTCGTGATATGATCCATGAACATCCGATGCAGCCGTTTTCGCTGCACAATTATCGGCAGCCCGCGCCTTCATTTCGCCGGGACTGGTGGCAGGTTGCGCAGCGCCTGCAGCAGCCTGCCGGGGCAGCGCCTGCGGTGGCGGTCAGTCTTCCTTTCGAACCGGTGACCCCGAGCTGGAAGGATTTGCAGGATTTCGTGGCTCATCCATCACGTTATTTCTTCCGGCGGCGCTTGGGAATTTATGTTGAACGCAGCCAGCCTGTACAGGATGATGAATGCCTGAGTCTGGATGCCCTGCAACGCTGGCAGCTACGCCAGCAGGTAATGCTTGCCGCTACTCGCAACAGCCCGCCGGATGTGCTGCGGCTGCGTGCCGATGGCCGTATTCCGGTGGATATTTCGGGGCAGGCGTTGTTGCAGAAAGAGGAAGCAACATTGACTGCGCAATTAGCCAGCCTTGTGGATTATGCCGATATTTCGGCACAGCCACGGCATGTGGCGCTGAGCATCGGGGCGTACCGTGTGCAGGGCGTGATAACGGATTATTATCCGGGCAAGGGCTTGCTGCATATGACGGCTTCCGAGTTGCACGGCGAACATCTGGGGCGCTTGTGGGTGCATCATCTGGCCTTGTGCGCCAGCCATGGTTTTGCCGCAGGTGAATCCAGCTTACTGGTGGGTAAAAAACCGGCGCAACTTCGCTTGCCACCGCTGGAGGCAACGACTGCCATGCAATATTTGCAGGAGATCATGGATATTTGGCAGCAAGGCAGTTGCCGTCCGCTGCCTGTTTTTCCCAAAACAAGCTGGGCCTGGGTGAATACCGAAGCGGGTGAAAAACGGCAGAAGGCTGCCGCTGCCGCATGGTATGG
>WFOJ01000191.1 GCA_015488125.1 Mariprofundaceae bacterium | reverse complement strand
TTCGTCGTTTTGTTGAAGAAGGTTATCAGCGGGCACGCGAGATTCTGACCACTCACCTGGATCAGCTTCACAAACTGACAGAAGTATTGCTGGAATATGAAACGCTTTCGGGCGATGAAATCAGCAAGGTACTGGCCGGGGAAAACATTCGGCGTGAAGAACCGGTTGTTACCAGCACTGCCGGTAACAACGATGAGGACGAGGCAGACGTCGACTTGCCGCTGAATGAAGAAGAGGATGTTCCTCTTGATCACAAGGGAGCGCCGCAGGACCACTGATGACGAACTGGCATCGTCAGGCCGGACAAGCTGCAAGCATCATGGGGGTGCTCAATTGCACCCCTGACTCTTTTTCTGATGGTGGCCGTTTTGTCGCCGCTGAAGCGGCGGTACGGCATGGTCTTGCCATGCATCAGGCGGGTGCAGCACTGATTGATGTAGGAGGTGAATCAACGCGTCCGGGCGCCAAACCTGTGCCGCAGGCAGAGGAAATCCGGCGTGTGATTCCGGTAATTCGCCGTTTGTGTGAAGCTGGTTGTCGCGTCTCTGTGGATACCATGAAGGCTGACGTCATGCGCCAGGCCGTGGCTGCCGGTGCCTGCATGATCAATGACGTGTCAGCGCTGCGAGCGGACAGCGACAGCCTGATGGTGGCTGCTGACTGTGATGCCGCGATTTGCCTGATGCATATGCAGGGCACGCCTGCCACCATGCAACAGCGACCATCGTATGACGATGTTATCAGCAGTGTGATCCGTTTTTTTGAGCAGCGTCTGGAAGCCTGTGAGCAGGCGGGCATTCAACGTCAGCGTTTGATCATTGATCCTGGCATCGGCTTTGGCAAACGCCTGCAGGATAATCTTCAGTTGATCGCCGGCGTGGATCGGTTGCGCCGCTATTTTTCATTGCCGTTATTACTTGGTGTTTCTCGCAAATCATTTATCGGCCAACTATGCCGGCGCGAGGTGGACGAGCGTGAATGGGGAACGGCTGCGGCCGTCGCTGTTGGCTGCTTTCTTGGCGCTGATATTCTACGCGTCCATGATGTGGCAAATCAACAGCAGGTCATTCGCGTGGCCTCGGCACTGGCGGACTACTGCCACTGATGTTTGACGGAGAACTCTCCCAGCTGCATTTTCACCTTATCGACCTGATTGATATTCTACTGGTCGCGCTGGTGATTTATTTTGCCCTGCACCTGGTGCGTGGCACGCGAGCACAGCAGATGCTGGTGGGGATTGCCGTGCTGATGGCTATCTATGAATTTGCCCGTTACAGCGGTTTGTTGACACTGGAATGGCTGTTTTCGCAATTCTTTTCCTTTTTCGTGGTCATTATTGTGGTGTTATTTCAGCATGAAATCCGGCGGGGGCTGATGAAAGTGGCGATCAATCCCTTAATGCTGGGCAATAACTCCGCCATGGAACGGATGATCGAAGGTCTCGCCGACAGCGCCGTTGCCCTGACCCATCGTGGCTGGGGAGCCTTGTTTGTGATTGAACGGGAAATTGGCTTAAATCATTTGATTGATCCCGCTGTCAAAATGGATGCGCCATTATTGCCTGATGTGGCGCTGGCCTTGTTTTGCCCCAAAGCACCGTTGCATGACGGCGCTGTGGTGATTCGCCAGGGCGACGATGGCGGGCGCATTGTGGCCGCCCGTGTATTATTACCGCTGGCTCAGGCCAGTAGCCTGCCCGGAGATTTTGGTACCCGCCATCGTGCAGCCGTTGGTCTAACGGAAGAAAGCGATGCAATTGTGGTGATTGTTTCCGAGGAACGGGCGGATATTCATGTTGCCGACCAGCAAGGACTGAGCAAGACCCTGAACCGTCAGCAACTGGTGGAGCATTTGCGCCGGAAATTACGTTCTGCTGTGTTGGCCAGGTCATCATGATCATCCGTTTGTTACGTGCTGTTTCGATGTATGCCTGGGCCTTGCTGATCGCCGTGTTGCTGTGGTTTCAGGTACATGGGCAAGGCGAAAGCACGGTCAGCATGGACGTTTCGTTGCAGTTGCGTGGCCTGCCGGACAATATGGTGCTGATCAACGACCTTCCCGATCATGTAAAAATCACGGTCAGCGGCTTGCAGGCACGCCTGAAGCTACTTGATGAAAGCAAGCTGTTTTTGGTTATTCCGGCAAATGATGTTCGCGAACCCGGCGTTTTCACGCGTCCTGTTGATGCAGGTACACTGCTATTGCCACCGGGTTTAACGGTTGATAAGGTACAGCCTGACCGGCTGAAGCTGCAGGTGGACAGGCTGGTAAAGAAAACAGTCGCCGTTGAGGTGCGCTTTGATTTGCCTGAAGGCTGGCAGGTGCATCAGGTAACGATTCAACCATCTGAGGTGACGCTGACGGGGCCGGAGATCTGGCTTGAGCCTCTGGAAAGTGTTCCCACTGAGGCGTTACGACCACCATTGATTCCCGGCGCTGTTAACATGAAGGCAAACATTGTTATTCCGGCAGAAAAAGCCATCAAACAACTTGATAAAAACCAACCATTTATCGTTCATGGCGTATTAAGCAGAATCGTTCAGCAGGAAACAGAACAGCCCCTTCCTCCCGATCAGCACTCAGGCATAGGAGTCAATGATGCGTAAGTATTTTGGTACCGATGGGGTGCGTGGCACCGTCAACCAGGAACCGATGACAGCAGAGTTTGCGCTGCGCCTGGGGCGTGCTGCCGGTTACGTACTGACGCGCCACCTGCCTCACCGCCCCCGTATTCTGATCGGCAAGGATACCCGGCTTTCCGGCTATATGCTGGAGTCCGCCTTGTGCGCAGGACTGACGGCACAGGGCATGAATGTGCAACTGGTTGGCCCGGTGCCTACTCCGGCTGTCGCTTACCTGACACGCAGTCTGCGTGCCGATGCGGGCGTGATGTTATCCGCTTCGCATAATCCGGCAGGTGATAACGGCATCAAATTTTTCGCCGCCGATGGCTTCAAACTCCCTGATGACACCGAGGCGGCGATTGAATCGGCCATGGAGGATTTGCCAGCCTTGCCGGCGGCGCTTGACGTCGGCAAAGCCGTGCGTGTGGACGATGCGCGGGGTCGCTATATCGAGTTTCTCAAGGCCTCGCTGCCGCGTGATCTGCGTTTCGATGGCTTGCGTGTGGTGGTGGATTCTGCCAACGGCGCAGCCTATCAGGTAGCACCGTGCTTGCTACGCGAGCTGGGCTGCGAAGTGATCAGCCTGTTTGATACGCCGGACGGGTTTAATATTAATCACGGCTGTGGTTCCACTGCACCGGATGCCATGTGTCAGCGTGTTATCGAAGAGCAGGCGGATATTGGCCTGGCACTCGATGGCGATGCGGATCGGCTCATTGCCTGTGATTGCCATGGTCAACTGATGGATGGTGATCGAGTGATTGCCATTCTGGCCTTGCATGCACACAAACATCAGCGCCTTCAAGGTGGCGCTGTGGTCACCACGCTGATGAGTAATATGGGGCTGGAGCGTTTTCTGGCCGGGCAAGGGATTGGCATGATGCGCGCTGCCGTGGGCGATCGTTATGTGTTGGAAATGATGCGCCAGCACGGCTGCAATATTGGCGGTGAGCAGTCTGGTCACATGATTTTACTGGACTATAACACCACTGGCGATGGCCTGATGACAGCCCTGCAATTGCTTTGCGCCATGCGGGATGCCAATAAGCCCTTGCATGAACTGGCTGATGGACTCAGTCTTTTCCCGCAAAAACTGTGGAATATTACCATGCCTGAGCGCTTTGATGTGTTGGCCGATGAGCGTGCGCGTTTGCTGCTGGAGCAGGCAACGCAACAACTGGCTGACAGCGGGCGGGTAAACGTGCGCATGTCCGGCACGGAGCCGAAGCTGCGCATCATGGTGGAAGCTGAGGATGAGGCACTGATGCAACAAACAGGGGAAGGGTTACTGGCCGAACTTCAGGCTGTGATTGATGCGCACTTTGCCTGAAGGAACTTCATTCACTGAGGCACTAAAGCATCAGTCACCCCAAAAAGGAAGGAATATGAAACGCTTGCTAAAATATACCGCAATCGCTGTAGCTCTGCTGTTGGTTTTGCTGATTGCCGCGCCGTTTTTTATTGATGTGGATCAGTATCGCGTGCAAATTGAGCAGCGCGTCGAGGATGCAACGGGGCGGACATTTCATATTGGCGATATGCAGGCCTCATTATTTCCCTGGGTAGGTCTGAAACTGGATGATGTGGTGTTGGGCAATGCTGAGGGTTTCAAGGGTGCGGATTTCCTCAGAGTGGGACATCTGGACGTGCAGCTCGCCTTTTGGCCGTTATTGCAGCAACGTGTCGAACTTCGCCATTTCACACTGGAGGCACCAGCACTTTACCTGCAACGCAACAGCGATGGGCATGGCAACTGGGAAGACCTGACAGGCAGCCAGCCTCAAAGCACCGCTGCATCGCCTGCGACAACTTCTTCTCCTGCACTGGCTGCTTTCACGGCGGAATCCATTAGTTTGAGCAAGGGGCGCCTTAGCTGGAGCGATGCAGTAAGCGGGCGGCATATCACCCTGGATCAATTGGAAATCCAGCTGGATGATGTACAGCAGGAACGGCCGGTGAATGTGCATGCTGCGCTGACGGTAAACGGCAATCTGCTGCAACTGAATGGGAAAATCGGCCCCATCGGCGATCTTGCCCGCCTTGATTTGCAACGACTGCCCCTGCAATTACAACTGACGGCAGACCAGTTCGCCCTGGCGGCTGTTGCCGATCTGTTGCCGCCCCTGCCAAAGCAACTGGGGGATGGCAAAACAGCAGTGGCTCAGATGCAGGCGGGACTTGAACAACGCCGCGATGGCACACGCCTTCTCCGGGCTGATGCTACGCTTAAAGCTGCGCATGTACTGACCCTGAATCTTAAAGCAGAACAGCATGATCCGACGCATATCAGCGTGCAATCAGCCGATCTGGCCGTGGATCAGCACAAGCTGTTGAATATTGCCGGTGATATCAAGCTGCAAAGTGACACCCCGGAACTCAGTCTGCGCCTGCGCAGCGAGCCGGTTGAACGTGAATGGCTAACCTCGCTGCTACCGGAACTGGCCGGTGTGTATAAGGGTCACCCTGCTCCCTGGAAAACCTTTGATGTCGGTATGATGATAGAACTCAAAGACAAGGCGCTGACACTTTCTGATATGAAGTTACGCCTTGATCAGGAGTTGCTGGTGCTTTCTGGCCGCTATCTTTCTGGCTCACATCCTGATCTTCGACTGAATATACAGGGTGAGCAATTGCACCTTGATCCCTGGTTGCCAGCAGCAAGGAAAAGTCAGACAACAGCTGACAACGGCAAGGCAGGCCCGACTGAAGAACCTGATTTGCGTCCTTATGCCAACTGGCGTCTCAACGTACACACGGAACTTGGCAAGCTGTATGCCAGAGGCAGCACAATGGAGCAGGTCGTGCTTAACCTTCAAGGCGAGCAGGGCGTGTTCCAGCTGGCACCACTGGCCTTCCGCATGGCAGGTGGCAGTCTGAAGCTGAAGGCCAGCGTCAATGCCGCCATTTACCCGGCAAGCTGGAACGAAACGCTGACCGTGAAGCAATTGCGGGTTGGCCCGTTGCTGCAGCAGTTGGCGGACTCCGACCAGCTTGATGGTACGCTGAATATGAACACGCGCTTGCATGGCAATGGCTTGCTGCCCGATTCGATCAAGGCGTCATTAAGCGGCAACGGTGATATGGAAATGCGCGACGGTCGCGTCAAAGGCTTTGATATTGCCGGTGCGCTGCGCAATATTACCTCACTGGGGCAGCAAAAAGGCCCGCAATATACCGATTTTGCGCGCTTGCAAGCCAGCTTTACCGCTCATCATGGGCTGATTCGTAATAACGATTTATTCATGGCATCGCCGTTGTTTCGTTTAACGGGCAAGGGTACGGTTAATGTACCTGCTTCAGCAATTGATTACCATATGCGTCCCAAACTGGTGGGTACACTGGTTGGTCAGGGCGATCAGGCGACTTCCCGCCGTGGTGTGACGATACCGTTGCATATCGCCGGGCCATGGGCTTCACCTTCGATCACCCCTGAACTGGATGCCGGTGCCCTGGTGGGCAATATGCAAAATGCCTTCAAAGGTGGCAGCAATATTGGCAAAACACTCAAGAATGCCGGAACATCATTAACCAACTCGCCCGATCAAGCGGTAAAAGACAGGGTCAACAAGGCACTTGGCGGCCTGCTACCCGGCTTTTGAAGCATCATGATGGCAGCATTCGAATTCCGGGGTTCTGCTTTTTCGTTGCCGGTATTTCAGGTGAATACCGCCGATGTTGAGCGCATCAGCCAGGAACTGGAACAACGCCTGCTGGAGTCACAGCAGTTTTTCGTTAATGCACCACTGGTGGTGGACGTTGCGCCGCTTACCTTGCGAAACGCGGACGAAGACGCCAGCGTTGGCCCGCTTGATATTGCCACGCTGGTGCGATTGCTGCGTCAGGCGGCCCTGCTGCCGGTAGGGATCATTCATGGCACGCCGGCCATGGAGCAGGCTGCGGTTGCCGAAGGACTGGCGGTATTGCATGCCAGCGCCCAGCACGGGCACGAGAAAAAAACACCGGTTCGCAGTCGTCGTGCGCCACGCACGCCGACCATGGTCGTCGGCCATCCCGTGCGAGCAGGGCAACAGATTTATGCGCAGGGCGGCGATCTGGTGGTGCTTGCTGCCGTGAATGCAGGAGCCGAGGTGGCCGCAGATGGCGATATTCATATCTACGGCCCGATGCGGGGCAAGGCGCTGGCGGGTGCTCAGGGTGACACACAAACCAATATCTTCTGCCATGCGTTTGCGGGCGAAATGCTGGTGATTGCCGGACATTATCGCACATTTGAGCCGTCACACGGGGCCGTCCCCTTGCAGGCATGGCTGGAAAACGAACAACTGATGGTTGCGCCCATCGAATGCATTAGCTGAATAACTGTTGGCGTGCCCCATCATATGCAAGTGGCAATGCAGAGGTAGGTGAAATGGCAAAAATCATTGTAGTGACATCGGGCAAGGGTGGCGTTGGCAAAACGACGACCAGTGCCAGCATTGCCGCTGGTCTGGCCTTACAGGGGCATGCCACGGTAGTCATTGATTTCGATGTTGGACTGCGCAATCTTGATCTGATCATGGGCTGCGAACGCCGCGTGGTGTATGATATGGTGAACGTGATTCAGGGGGATGCGCGCCTGCATCAGGCCCTGATTCAGGATAAACGCTGTGATAAGCTGCATATTCTTCCCACCTCACAAACCCGTGATAAAGATGCCCTGGACAAACAGGGCGTGGGGCAGATTCTGGATGAACTGCAACAGAGTTTCGACTATATCATCTGCGATTCACCGGCAGGCATCGAACGCGGTGCCCTGATGGCCCTGTATTATGCCGACGAAGCGGTGATTGTGACCAACCCGGAAGTGTCTTCGGTACGCGACTCCGACCGCATTCTTGGTATTCTGCATGCCAAATCACGTCGTGCTGAACAGGGGTTAGCGCCAGTAAAGGAACATTTGCTGATCAGCCGCTATAATCCGGCACGTGTGGCAGAAGGTGAAATGCTGTCGATTGAGGATATTCAGGAACTGCTGGGCATTCCCCTGCTGGGCATGATTCCCGAATCAGAATCTGTACTCAAGGCCTCCAATGCCGGCACGCCAGTGGTGTTTGACCGGGAAAGTCGTGCGGGGCAGGCTTATGCAGATACCGTGCGGCGGTTACTGGGGCATGATTGCCCCCTGCGTTTTCTGGAAGTTGAGAAAAAAAGCCTGCTAAAGCGGGTCTTCGGGGGGTAACAGGTGGCTTTTATGGATTTCTTCCGACGTGACCCGCCCAAAACCAGCGCTGCGATGGCCAAGGAACGCCTGCAACTGATATTAACCCATGAACATCAGGGCAACATGGGTAGCGAACCGGATTACCTGCCTGCCTTGCGTCAGGAACTGCTGGAAGTCATCAGTAAGCACGCGGGCATCGATCTGAACGAAGTCTCGGTCAGTCTCGAGCGCAAGCCGGACAAGGAAGTGCTGGAAGTCAACGTCGTGTTGCCACGCCATGATGCGCACTGACGATGTCCCCGGCCATGCATATCATCCTCAGTAATGCTGGCTGGCAGCAACTGGGGCAAGCTGGTATCACCCCTGGCTACCTGACTGCCTGGTTGATGCGCACGGGCAAGCGGAGCATTTATTTTCATCACTTACAAGGCAATAACTGGCAAACCCTGCGTGGGCCGCAGTTGTTTATTGCGGATAGCAGTGAATTAATGAGCGTTGCCATGCAGCATGGCCGCCGACTGGGTGCCGGTAACAAGGGGGATTTGCAATTGATCGGCGCACGCAGCTTGCCGATGTCCAACCCGCCGCGCCAGTGGTGGTATTATTCACAACAGGAAGACCTCGTTGTCCTGGCCAGTACAGGCGATCTGAGCAATAACAGGGAAACATGGCTGCCATTATTTGCCCAGGGTCGCACCTTGTTGCCCGCTCATGTGACATTGCAGGGTGATATCAGTGGCCGTCGCCTGATTGAGCTTGAACCCGGACTTTATGCCCATATTGAGCAGCCAGGCGATCATATGCAGCTCGATGACGCGACGCCCTATCTGAACCATACAGGGCTGATGCCGGAAGAACAATTACTGCGCGAACTCCAAAAACGTCGCTGGCGCATTCGCTGCGCCGAATCCTGTACCGCTGGTGGCATCAGTCAGCGGATCAGCCGCGTGCCGGGGGCATCGGCCATTCTGGATTACGCGCAGGTTACCTATAGCAATGCGGCGAAAATGCAGTTACTGGGCATTAGCGAGCATATGTTGCAGCAGCATGGCGCTGTCAGTGAAGCGGTGGTGCGCGCCATGGCTGAAGCAGTGGCTGATGCCGATACAATTGGCCTGGCCGTTAGCGGTATTGCCGGCCCGGATGGCGGTACGGCAGAGAAACCCGTGGGAACAGTATGGGTGGCTATTGCCGTTCCGCACAGCCGCACGCGAA
>WFOJ01000190.1 GCA_015488125.1 Mariprofundaceae bacterium | reverse complement strand
TGGCAAGGTCAATATTGGCCTCCCAGTAGGAATCAATGGTGCCGACATCACGCCAGTAGCCCGAAGCGCTGGTGTTCCCCTGCATAAACGGGAAAGCGATAATGCGATCGTTGGCCACTGCATGCGGAATAATATCCTTGCCAAAATCATGGCTGGAAGTCTCCAGTGCATGGTCTTCTTTCAGGCGACGGCGCAGGTATTCAGCGCTGAACACATAAATACCCATGGAAGCCAGGGCGCGTGTTTCGTCGCCGGGCATGGCCTGTGGCTGTGCCGGTTTTTCGATGAAATCCGTAATGTAATGTTCATCATCAATGGTCATCACACCAAAGGCAGAGGCCTCTGCCAACGGTACGGGAATGCAGCCGACGGTGACATCCGCCTTGCTGTTGACATGGGCGGCAATCATTTTGCCATAATCCATTTTATAAATATGGTCGCCAGCGAGAATCAGCACATATTCGGGGTTATGGTGTCGCAGGATGTCCAGATTCTGATACACCGCATCTGCCGTACCTTCATACCAGGATTCTCCCTGCCGCTGCTGCGCCGACAATACCTCCATGAATTCACCAAATTGACCGGAAAGAAAGCTCCAGCCGCGTTGCAAATGGCGTTGCAGGGAATGCGATTTGTATTGCGTGATCACCGAAATCCGGCGAATACCGGAGTTAATGCAATTGGAAAGCGGGAAGTCGATAATGCGAAATTTACCGCCAAAAGGGACAGCGGGTTTGGCACGCCATTCCGTCAACGCCCTAAGACGGGAACCCTTGCCACCGGCCAGCACCAGGGCGACGGTGTTGGCGGTGAGTTTACTGATATTGCGTTCCATCTGAATGTCAGGCATGGATCATCCTCCTTGTTGGTGAAGTTGTTTTGACTGCATGCGAAGCTGTAAGCGGTGAGTAATAACAAGGATGAACAACAGTATGATGACACCGAAAACATCGGCCAGCCAATCACTCAGACTGAGGCTGCGCTCCGGGGTAAAATACTGATGCCATTCATCAATGCTGCCCAGCACGGCAGCGATCACGAAAACAGCGCAGGTACGCTTGCCAAATGAGACGAGATTCAGGAACAAGGATGCCTGCCAGAGCAATGCCGTCAGAATCAGCCAGGTTAAGGCGTGCAGGTATTTGTCGTAACCATTCAGTTGGCGTATCACCGCCAATATGTGGGTAAACGTGTGATCCAGACCCAGCCAACGATCCATGGCTGCAAAAGGATGAGGTTGTTCAGAAAGCAGGAAAATGAACACCAGCCAGCCTGCCAGCAACACCGTGGCAAGGCGCGGCAGACAGTGACCATGGGCAGGATGGTTGGTGTTCATGAGACTATCCGTGATAGCGGCAGGATTCCTGTTGTACCGCCGTGATAAAGGCTTTGGCATGTTCAACGGGAACATCCGGCGTAATGCCGTGCCCCAGGTTAAAGACGTGACCACTGCCATGACCAAAACGTGCCAAAATATCCTTTACTTCCTGGCGGATGCGCTCAGGTCGGGCATAAAGCATGGCAGGATCCATATTGCCCTGCAAGGCCACCTTGTGGCCGATGCGTTGACGGGCCATATCAATATCAATCGTCCAGTCCAAACCGACCACATCGCAGCCGCTATCCGCAATGGCTTCCAGCCAGCCCATGCCGCCCTTGGTATAAAGGATGACCGGCACACGCCGCCCTCTGCTTTCACGGTTTAGCTGTTCAATAATGCGCTGCATGTATTGCAAAGAGAATTCCTTGTAATCACGAGTGCTCAGAATGCCACCCCAGGTGTCAAAGATTTGCACGGCCTGCACGCCATGAGCGATCTGGGCATTCAGATAGGCGGCGACGGCATCGGCCAGTTTTTCCAGCAAGGCATGCATGACAGCCGGTTCATTATACGCCATGCCCTTGATTTTGGCATAATTTTTGGAGCCGCCGCCTTCCACCATATAGGTAGCCAGCGTCCATGGACTGCCGCTGAAGCCGATCAATGGCACCCGACCGGCCAAGCCGCGCTGAATGGTTTCCACTGCCTGCATGACATAGCCCAGCTCCGCTTCAGGGTCAGGCACAGGCAATGCATCAACGTCTGCCCTGCTACTCACTGGCTGAGGAAACTTCGGTCCCTCGCCAGCACCAAATGTTAGTTCCATACCCATGGCCTCGGGTACGACCAGAATATCCGAAAACAAAATCGCTGCATCCACACCCAGAATATCTACTGGCTGCAAGGTCACTTCACAGGCCAGTTCCGGGGTTTTACAGAGCTTGAGAAAGCCGCCCGCCCGCTGGCGGGTTGTCCGATACTCCGGTAAATAGCGACCGGCCTGACGCATCATCCACACAGGCGTGCGATCCACCTCCTGTCGCAGACAAGCGCGTAAAAAGCGGTCGTTTTTCAATTCATTCATCATCATTCCTTCTGTTCAGGGAGCGGGGTGTCAGGTATCAGCGGTCAGGAGGCAGATGTCAACCATCGGCATTCTGATCCCTTACATCTGACCCCCATCAATCCCAGATATAACCTTCAGTGGGCGAGCTGGCCGAGGCAAAAGCCCGTTTTGGCATGCGGCCGGCAAGATAAGCCATGCGTCCGGCCTCGACCGCCAGGCGCATGGCGCTGGCCATACGCTCAGGCTCGCGAGCCTCGGCAATCGCGGTGTTGATCAATACCGCATCTGCGCCCAGTTCCATGGCTTTGGCGGCATCTGAAGCCGTGCCAATACCAGCATCGACAATAATCGGCACCGATGCCCGCTCCCTGATGACGCGGATGTTGAAGGGATTGGCCAGTCCCCGGCCAGAACCAATCGGGTTTCCCAGCGGCATCA
>WFOJ01000189.1 GCA_015488125.1 Mariprofundaceae bacterium | reverse complement strand
TGCGATACGCCGGTGGTACGCAAGAACCTTGCCCAGTGGTTTATCCGCATCACCGATTACGCCGAGGAATTATTGACAGACCTGGATCAGCTGGACGGCTGGCCTGAACGGGTGCGCGATATGCAGCGCAACTGGATTGGTCGCTCCACCGGGGCGCAGGTGCGCTTCCCGTTGGTCGGACGGGATGATGCCCTGGAAATTTACACCACCAGGCCGGATACCTTGATGGGCGTCACCTATATGGCGGTTGCTGCCGGTCATCCACTGGCCCGCGAACAGGCGCAGTACAAGCCGGAATTGGCTGCCTTTCTTGAAGAATGCGCCAGCATTTCCACCAAAGAAGCGGATATGGCGCAGATGGAGAAAAAAGGCATGCCGCTGGGGCTGGAGGTGATTCACCCGATCACCGGCCAGCATATTCCGGTGTGGGTCGCCAATTTTGTATTGATGGGCTATGGCACCGGCGCAGTGATGAGCGTACCGGCCCATGATGAACGCGATTATGATTTTGCCCGCAGCTATGGCCTGCCCATCCGGCAGGTTATTCAGCCGCTTGACGCAAACCATGATCTTGCGCAAGCCGCCTGGACTGGAGATGGCGTGCTGATCAACTCCGGCGAATTTGATGGCCTTGATGCACAAACGGCCAAAAAGCGGATCACCGCCTGGTTGCAGCAGCATGGTGCCGGAGAAGAAAAGGTGAATTATCGCCTGCGTGACTGGCTGGTTTCGCGTCAACGTTACTGGGGGACGCCGATTCCGGTGATTCATTGTCAGGCATGTGGTGTCGTACCGGTGGCGGAGGAAGATTTGCCGGTGGTGTTGCCGGAATCCCTGCAACCGACGGGGGGCGCGTCACCGCTGGCTTGCTGTGAGGCGTTTATCAATACCACCTGTCCGCAGTGTGGTCAGCCAGCGAAACGGGAAGCGGACACCTTCGATACCTTCATGGAATCTTCCTGGTATATGAACCGTTATACTTGCAACCATTATGATGCTGCCATGCTGGATGCCGAAGCCATGCAGCGCTGGGCACCGGTCGATCAGTATATCGGTGGCGTTGAGCATGCCGTATTGCATTTATTGTATGCCCGCTTTTACCACAAGCTGATGCGCGATGCCGGGCTGTTTGATGCCAAGTCCGTGGGCGATGAGCCATTTGTACGGCTGATGACGCAGGGTATGGTGCTCAAAAATGGCGCAAAAATGAGCAAATCCAAAGGCAACACCGTTGATCCGCGGCAGATTATTGATCGCTATGGCGCAGATACCGCGCGTTTGTTCACCCTGTTTGCCGCACCACCGGAAAAAGACCTGGAATGGAATGATGAAGGCGTTGAGGGCGCATGGCGCTTTGCCGGGCGTGTATGGCGACTGACTGCCCGCGCTGACGAAGCTGTGCATGGCGAAAATAACGATGAAGATTGCCGACGCATGCGCAGGCTGATTCATCAGGCCATTGGCCGCGTTACCCATGCTTTTGAGCATGGTTTTGCCTTTAATGTTGCCATTGCCGCGTTGATGGAACTGAGTAATCATTTGCAAGGCTTTGCTGCTGAGGGCGAACAGGGACATGCCGTATTGCGTGAAGGGCTGGATGTATTGTTGCGCATGCTGGCTCCCTTTGTGCCACACCTGGCCTGCGAATGCGCCGAACGGGCGGGTCTGCATGACATGATTATTCTCGCGCCGTGGCCGGAGGTGGATGAGCAAGCGCTGGAAAGCGATACCATCGAACTGGTCGTGCAGATCAATGGCAAAAAGCGGGGAAGCATCAGCGTTGCTCCCGATGTCACCCGGGATCAGGCCATGGCTCGCGCGCAGGCAACGCCCGCTATTGCCCGCTGGCTGGAAAAGGCAATCATCGTCAAAACCATTCTGGTGCCTGGCCGCTTGCTGAACATTGTGGTAAAACCGCAATAATGCATAACCACCGCTTCTTCGGTTATCAGCGCATGTACGCATGGTTTTGCCTGCTGCTGATCAGTGGCTGCGGCTACCATCTGGTGGGGCAGGGGAGTGGCAATTCGGTGATTCCCCGTGATACCCCGCTAAGCGTGCAGGCCGACAGCGCTGCTGCGCAGCCACTGGCCCGATCGCTGGCCGAGCGGCTTGCCCAACGCGGCTATCAACTGGCCGTAGCAGACAGCAAATCCGGGGTGGTGCTGCGGATTACCCAGGTGATAGCGCAATTAAGACCTGTTGCCTATGATGCCTCAGGACTTGCCGTGCAATATCGCCTGACGCTTACGGGCGATGTCATATTACACCATGAAGGTAGTAGCGAACCATTGTGGGTATCCCACGGCATCAGCGAACAAGGCGATATTTTTGCCAGTGGCGGGCCGACGGAAGTCGATGCCCAGCGCAGTAGGGTGATGGAACAACTGCGCCAACAATGGGTGCAAAAGGCGCTGGCACAGTTATTATCCGGCTTTTGAGCGCATGCCGCTTGCGGTAATTGCCAAAGTCCGACAGACTCCTAGCATGGCCCACGATTTACAGCAGTAGGGGGCGAGTTATTTCCAGTCACGAACATTCAACACCGCAGGAAACGCTTAGTTTTGAACAGGCACTCGCCCAGCTGAATGCGCTGGTGCAAAAGCTGGAATCAGGCCAGTTGCCGCTGGAAGAGAGTGTCGCCGCCTTTGAGCAGGGGGTGAAATTGTCGCGGCATTGCGAAGCCCTGCTGGATCAGGCAGAACAACGACTGGCGGTGCTGGATGCCGATGCTGAGAATGATGCGGCAAGGCATGACGAGCATGCGGACTGAGCATCAGGTTTGATCACCGCCCCTGACTTTTTACGTTCCGACGCGGAGCTTTGCGCGCAGGGCCTGCATCGGTTGCTTGATGCGCGCTGCCCGGCAGTGCCGGAACCGCTGCTTTCAGCCATGCGTTATGCCCTGATGGCAGGCGGCAAGCGCGTGCGACCGGCGTTGCTCATGGAGTGCTTTCGCGCCTGTGGCGGCAGCGATATGGATGCTGCGCTGACCGTGGCCATGGCTGTTGAATGCATTCACACCTATTCCCTGATTCATGATGACCTGC
>WFOJ01000188.1 GCA_015488125.1 Mariprofundaceae bacterium | reverse complement strand
TGGCTTCCACATCACTGCCTTCCAGGGCTTTCTTCAGGCCATCCAGCGCCTCTTCAATCGACTTGCGGGTTGCTTCATCCACCGCATCGCCATGCTCTTTCAGTGATTTTTCCGTGCTGTAAACCAGTTGATCGGCATGGTTGCGGGTCTCAATTTCTTCCTTGCGCTTCCGATCCTCATCAGCGTGCGCCTCGGCATCTTTCTTCATCCGCTCGATTTCTTCTTCGCTAAGGCCGGAACCGGATTCAATGCGGATGGACGTTTCCTTGCCCGTTCCCTTATCTTTGGCGTGAACATGCAGAATACCATTGGCATCAATATCAAAGGTGACCTCAATCTGAGGTACACCACGCGGTGCCGGTGCGATGCCTTCGAGATTGAACAGTCCCAACTGCTTGTTGGCAGAGAAAATCTCACGCTCGCCCTGAGCTACCTTGATGGTCACTGCCGTCTGGTTATCCGCAGCCGTGGTATAGGTCTGGCTCTTCTTGGTCGGGATAGTGGTATTGCGTTCAATGATCTTGTTGAACAGGCCACCTTCGACTTCGATGCCCAGTGACAGCGGCGTAACATCCAGCAGCAGCACATCGGTCACATCACCTGTCAGCACCGCGCCCTGAATGGCTGCGCCAATGGCCACCACTTCATCAGGATTTACGCCTTTATGCGGTTCACGGCCAAAGAATTCCTTCACCTTCTGCTGAACCAGCGGCATACGGGTCTGACCGCCAACCAACACCACTTCATCAATATCAGAAGCGGATACGCCCGCATCGCGCAAAGCTGCACGGCATGGCTCCAGCGAGCTTTCGACCAGATCGGCGACCAGTGACTCAAATTTGGCGCGGCTGATCTTTACCAGCAAGTGTTTGGGACCAGAGGCATCCGCCGTGATGAACGGCAGGTTGACTTCCGTCTGCTGTGAGGAAGAAAGCTCGATCTTGGCCTTTTCTGCGGCTTCTTTCAGGCGTTGCAGGGCAAGTTTGTCTTTGGTTAAGTCAATGCCTTGTTCCTTCTGGAATTCTTCCGCCAGGTATTTGATCAACACCTGATCAAAATCTTCACCACCAAGGAAGGTGTCGCCATTGGTCGCCTTGACTTCAAAGACACCATCACCAATTTCCAGGATGGAAATATCGAACGTGCCACCGCCGAGGTCGTAAACGGCAATCAGCTTGCTATCTTCGGTTTTATCCAGGCCATAGGCCAGCGCCGCAGCAGTTGGCTCGTTGACAATACGCAATACATTCAGGCCAGCGATGGCACCGGCATCCTTGGTAGCCTGACGCTGTGAATCATTAAAATAAGCCGGCACAGTGATGACCGCATCGGTCACGCTTTCACCAAGGTAATCTTCTGCTGTTTGCTTCATCTTCTGCAAGACAATAGCGCTGATCTCCTGCGGGCTGCTCTTCTTGCCATCGATTTCGACCCAGGCATCGCCGTTATCGGCGGCAACAATCGGGTAAGACACCAGTTCACGATGATGCGCCGTTTCCTTGGAGTCGAACTTGCGACCGATCAGGCGCTTGACGGCATAAAAAGTCTTGTCGGGATTGGTGACCATCTGGCGCTTTGCCGGACTGCCGACCAAACGCTCGTCAGCGGTATAAGCTACCACGGACGGGGTGGTGTTGTCTCCTTCGCTGTTGGCAATCACTTTATGACTGCCGCCTTCCATAATGGCGACGCATGAGTTGGTGGTTCCCAGGTCAATGCCAATGACTTTTGCCATCTTCTTCTACTCCTTCATATCAACCGGCGCAAACGCGCACCGCAAATTTCGCTCCCCCCTTCTGTGGGGCCAGCGATTGAGCTTTTCAAGCCCCTGCGGTACCAAGCGCGGACAGTCCACGTCGCAGTCGTCGCAGGCAGCAGTCCTTGCCCAGCAGTTCCAGCGTTATGTCAATAGGGGGTGAAACAGGCACGCCAGCCAGCAGAATGCGTAAGGGTTGCGCCAGCTTGCCCATGCCAATGTGGTGCTGCTGACATATATCGGCAATCGCCTGATGCAAGGCATCCCGCTGCCACACAGGCATTGCCTCGGCAACGGCAATAAATGCCTCGACCAAGGCAGCTGTGCCTTCCTTGAAGTGCTTTTTCACGGCTTTTTCATCGTAAGATTCAGGATCGAAATAAAACATTCTGGCGTTATTTGCCAGCTCCAGCAGATTTTTGCTGCGCTCTTGCAATGCCTGCGCCACGGCTTCTGGCGCTGGCGTTAGCGCTGCTGCATCCAGCCCCAGCCGTGCCACCATATCCTCGGCTAACACCGCGGCTTTGGCGTGATGCAGATGGTGGGCGTTCAGCCAGTCCAGCTTGCGCTGATCAAAGCGGGCGGCTGATGCCCCGACTTGCGTCAGATCAAACAGTGCCACCAGCTGCGCCATGGTGAAGACTTCTTCATCGCCATGCGACCAGCCCAGACGTGCCAGGTAGTTCACCACTGCTTCAGGCAAATATCCCTGTTCACGGTATTCAGTAATGGCCACCGCGCCGTGACGTTTGGACATCTTGGCGCCATCCGGGCCATGAATCAGCGGAATATGCGCAAATTGTGGTATAGGTAATCCCAAGGCTTCGTATAACTGAATCTGCCGCGGGGTGTTATTCAGATGATCGGAACCACGAATCACATGGGTGATGCCCATCTCCGCATCATCAACAACCACTGCCAGATTATAGGTTGGCGTGCCATCCGAGCGCATGATGATCAGGTCATCCAGTTCCTGATTGGGAAAGCCGACACGTCCCAGCACCAGATCGTTGACCACTGTTTCGCCTGTATCCGGCGAGCGAAAACGCACCACATACGGCGCATCCGGCTGTTGCTGACGATGGCGACAGCGTCCGTCATATTGCGGCTTCTGCCCTGCCTGACGCTGTGCTTCACGCATGGCATCGACTTCTTCCTTACTGCAGTAACAACGATAGGCCTTGCCCTCGGCCAGCAGTCGCTCAACGGCTGCGATGTGTTGTGACTGGCGTTCTGACTGATAGATGACCTCGCCATCCCAGTCCAGCCCCAGCCAGGCCAAACCATCAAGAATGACCTGCGTGGCCTCATCTGTCGAACGCTGGCGATCGGTATCCTCAATACGCAGGACAAATTCGCCACCGTGCCGCCTGGCATACAACCAGGAAAACAATGCCGTTCTGGCACCGCCGATATGCAGCATGCCCGTCGGAGAGGGGGCAAAGCGGGTACGAATTTTCTGCGTCATAAAAAACATCCTGTCATCCAGGAGGTTGTCAGACTCCTGGTAGAAAAGTATTGATGGGCACTGGTAGCGTATGGTTCCCTGTTGTTTTCGTCTGCGTTTGTTTTCGCTGGGGCGGGAACCATCATTCAGGTGTGCCTTCAAAGGGCTGGGCATAATGCCGTTGCCTGTGCGAAACTCAAGCTGGTGCTATCACGCCCAAGCTGTTGCCATCGGAAGGTTTACCAGTCTTTTGATTCGGAAGAGCTGAAATAACACAGGAAATCAGGGTAACACAGCGTCGGACAAAGCTCCTGGTGCAGGCGTTGATTCCGTAATCGTTTACTGTCGCCGAAAAATGCCAGTGCTGCCGGACTAAGGTGGTTGGCGGCCTCTTCCGGCGCAATGACTGTTGGCGGCGG
Organism: Mariprofundaceae bacterium; assembly: GCA_015488125.1. Lineage (GTDB taxonomy): Bacteria > Pseudomonadota > Zetaproteobacteria > Mariprofundales > Mariprofundaceae > AB-137-C09. Next base: position 165 of record WFOJ01000188.1, on the reverse strand, counting down.
TGCACCGATACAAGCTGCCAGCTGTTGCACATACTCAGCATGAGGCAGCGGATGATCATCGCTGATATTGAACACACCTGTGGGGCGTTGGGCGATGGCTACTTCCAGGCATTGCACAATATCATCCACATGAATGCGGTTGCTAAAACGCGCTGGCTGCCAGCG
>WFOJ01000187.1 GCA_015488125.1 Mariprofundaceae bacterium | reverse complement strand
CCATTCCCGCCGTGGTTCACATCGACGGAACCTGCCGCATCCAGACTGTGCATCAGGAAAGCAACCCGCGTTACCACCGCCTGCTGCGCGAAATGGATGCGTTAACAGGCGTTCCTGTTGTACTCAACACCTCGTTTAACGATCGTGAGCCTCTGGTCTGCTCACCTGCCGATGCCGTCCATACATTTTTGAAAACAGATATTGATGCGCTGGTGATTGGCAATTATGTTGTTGTGAAGGAAGCATCATGAAAGATCCTGCCATTCCCGATGAGCATATCCTCTTTCAACCCGTACGCGATCATCATGGGTTGCGCCTTGCTTTGGTGTTCGGCAACCATGCGACAGATGGCCTGTGCCCCTACGCGCGAGCAGGACGCTGCCATCATTGTGATATAGGCTTTGGCGAAGGGGTGCAGTTTGATACCGATATGAACATCAGACGGTTGAAGTGGTTACAGCAGCACTACGAACAATATTGGCCGCAAGTGGCGCACCTGCTGATTTACAACTCCGGCTCCACCCTGAATCCGCGAGAACTTGCTCCTGCGGTATGCGAACGCATCATTTCCTTTGCCCGATCCTTGCCGAAATTGCGCCTGCTATCCATGGATTCACGGGAAGTGTTTATTCGCACTGAATACATACGAAAGCTGGCGCTCGCGCTGGGGGAGGGGAAAAAGCTGGGCGTTATCCTCGGCATTGAAAGCGCCGATGATCGCATTCGCAATGGCTTTCTTAACAAGAAAATGCCAGCAAGAGCGATCGCGCAAGCAGTGCTGCGTTTTCATCGGGCGTGGAGCGATGTCAACGTGCAGCAGCGCGCTGCCATGGCCGATCCGGTATTGCTGATCAACCTTGTCATTGGCGCACCTGGCACCACAAAAGAGAGCATGATATGTGATGCTCTGGGAACCGCGCAGTACGCAATGGACATCGCCCGCGAGTATCACCTCCCGCTTGAGATCAACGTCCATCCGTACTATCCGAGCAAACACAGCCTGCAACATTTTCCGGATCACCCACGCGCTTCAGCGGAAAGTGTGATCACCGTGATGACAGAACTCAACAAATATCAGTCCGACGATGTACACTTTTTTGTTGGGCTACAAGATGAAGCGCATGATCAGCAGCCCGGGCAGCGCAAGAAAGACCTTCTGGTGTTAATACCCCAGGAGCCTGTTGAACTTTGATCAATCTACTACGAAAAAGCGGATATTGGCCAAATCTTCACCCTGTTTTTGTTAAATAGCGCGGCTATTCGCCGCAAACAGGTCGCATATTTGGCTCAATCCCGCTATTTCTCGTGACGATTGCCAAAGTCCGACAGACTCCTAGTTGGCCATTAACAAGGGAGAAACGTCTATGAGGTCCACACGATTCGATCGCGACACACTCGTAACACAAGGTGTCGCTTGACAGGAATCATACAGGGAGGTCAATTTTGGAGGCTGATCAACAATAAAAAACTCCTGAAATTCCAGGATATATCATATATATCAACCAGTTGAAAGGCTGAATTTATGGCGAAATTGTGATATGGAAATAAATAAAATCTGGTTATAAAGGGGTGATGAATGTCGGATTAAGATCAGCCAACATATAAATTTTCTCATTCTCATGCTTCTCCTTAGGCCTAACAACCTAAATGAGGGGCAGCGGTGCAGCCGATGTCCCTCTCAATTTGACTGGTTAGCACTTTCTCAACCAGACCCAAGTAGTATCTTCTCAGGAGTTAATGACAGCACGTTTTTTTCTCTAATTATTTGATAAACTTTGTATTCAAGTTCGATTTCCTTCTCTGATAAATTAAACCTCGGATCATCGCAATATGTTTCATACAAAAACAACTCTGTCATTATATCTATGAGCAAAAATAGCCGAATACAGTTCTCTTTAGTGGCAAATTGTGAGTTGTTTAACAAATGTGCTGCCAAATGCCTGTTGAAATTTGCATGAGCAGCCCCCCTTTTTGAAGGTTTATAAAAATGTTCGTTAATTACTTTGTCACACGCTTTAGAAAATACCTCATGAAATAGAGGATTGCCAGGGCAAGGTTGTCTTGTGTGTGATTTAGAAAAAAACTTTCTTATTTTCTCAGATTCGGGCTTATCTCCACCTCCGTTGTATCCACTCCACCGTAAGATTACTCCTTCAATAACTGGAAAAAGAGTCATGTAGGAACTGTGATAGTTTTCGCGGTAAAAACATATGGTTGCAGCCTCGATTAAGTGGGTAAAATCTTTAAATGCCGAAAAATGTTCAAAACGTCCTTTCTTCTGCAGTGCCCGAATACGAGGATCTAAGACAGCATTTTCCACCACCTTGATTAATTTATGTTTATTTTCTGGCATGTTTTTTAGCAACTTTTTGACCTGCTTAAATTCAGCCATTGTTGCTGTTGAAGGAAGGCACAATGCATAATCAGCCATTTGGCTATTTATAGTATTTATATCAGCTATCTCATCATTTGATGTACATGCAACTGAAATGGTCCCCGTTTTCTAGACAGGTAGCTTAGGTGTGCCATCCGCATCTGGAATCATGCCGCGATCGGCATGCTCAGTCCACCGAAGTAGACCGAATCGGGTGTTTGGTCTCCAAGTCCCTGATGCCTGCGGCGAGTGTTGTAAAAACGCATCCATGAGCCGATGCCATCCTTGGCTTCGGCAACGGTATCATACGCCTTCAGATAGACCTCCTCGTATTTCAGGCTACGCCACAAACGCTCGATGAACACGTTGTCCATACATCGGCCCTTGCCGTCCATGCTGATGCGGATGCCATGCGCCTTGAGCCGGTCGATCCATGCCCGGGAGGTGAACTGCGCTCCCTGATCGGTGTTGAAAATCTCCGGTGCCCCGAAGCGGGCAATGGCTTCGTCCAGCGCTTCCAGGCAGAAGTGGGTATCCATCGTGTTGGACAAGCGCCAGCTCAGCACCTTGCGCGAATGCCAGTCCATAATGGACACCAGATACAGGAATCCCCTGGCCATCGGGATATAGGTGATGTCCGCGCACCAAACCTGATTCGGACGATCAATGGACAGACCTCGCAGCAGATACGGGAATGTCTCATGCGCCTTGTTCGGCCTGGATGTGTTCCGCTTCGGATAGATGGGCACAATGCCCATCT
>WFOJ01000186.1 GCA_015488125.1 Mariprofundaceae bacterium | reverse complement strand
GGACTTTGGCAATCGTCACGAGAAATAGCGGGATTGAGTCAAATATACGACCTGTTTGCGGCGAATAGCAGCGCTATTTAACAAAGACAGGGCGAAAATTTGGCCAATATCCGCTTTTTCGTAGTAGATTGATCAAAGTCCGACAGACTCCCAGGCACTGATACAGCGGGCAAGGGCTTATCGCGGCGGACGTTTGGCCAGTTTGCGTTGCAGGGTGCGGCGATGCATGTTTAATGCCCTGGCTGTGGCGGAAATATTGCCATTGTTTTCCAGCAGCATGCGCTGGATATATTCCCATTCTAGGCGTTCCGGGGTGATGGGCGCGTGTGGAATACGGGCGGGAGAATCATCATCAAAGGCGGCGATGATTTCATCGGCAGTGGCAGGTTTGGGCAGGTATTGCGCGGCACCGTGTTTGGTGGCCTCAACGGCAGTCGCGATGCTGGCAAAACCGGTGAGAATCACGCTTTGGCACTGGCTTTGTTGCTGTTGTAACTGACGAAGAACATCCAGCCCGGAAGCGCCTGAGCCAAGGTTGAGGTCGATAATGGCATGGCTGAAGGTTTGCTCATGCACCAGGGCAATCGCCGCCTCGGCAGTGGCGGCATCCATGCAGGAAAAGCCGCGTTTTTCCATATGGCGCCGGAGAATGGCGCGAAAGCCATCGTCGTCATCAACAATCAGCATGTGTCGGCTCATACTGTTGTTGCCCATGGTAACAGACAGCGAATGCAGGCACCGTGCTGATGATTGCTGATCATGCATTGACCACCGCTGTTTTCCAGCATGTAGCGCAACAGATACAATCCCAGACCTTTGCCGCTGCGCTGATGGCTTAACGGCTGATGCCCCAGGCGATTGAGGATGGCCGGATCAATACCATGACCATTGTCGCGGATTTCCAGTAACAGGTGCTGATGCTGGCCTTGCAGGCGCAGGGTGATCTGCGTTGCGGCTGCTTCACAGGCATTATCCAGCACTATCCACAAGGCCTCCTCAAGTGGCGCATGATCACTGATGGGCGGGTAGGGAAGCGGCGGCAGAAATTCCGTGGTTAGCTGCACGTCAGGGTGCAGATTGCGCCATTGCCGAACGACATCAGCGGCCAGTTCATCGGGGCTGAGGTCAGACTGACCGGTTTCACATATGGCGCGCGCTCGCTGTGAAAGACGCTGCAAAATATGACGGCAGCGTTCAAGCTGGCTATGCATGTGTTCGGTCAGTTCATTATTCCCTTGTTCTTCACGGTATTGCTCCAGCAGTAATAACATGCTGTTCACAGGCGTACCCATTTCATGGGCATCCGCTGCTGCCTGCGCGCCCAGGGCCAGCATATGACGGTGGCGGATGGCTTGTTGTCGCAAATCGGCGAGCCGGGCTTCCCGCTGACGACGCTCATCACTCATGTGTATGACCACACCCAGCAGAATGATCACCATGGCGACAAAGGTCAGCCACATGCCCAGCAAATGCATATGAAACCCCGGTGGCATGCCCTGCATGAGTGGCAGGGGAATATAAAAACGGATCAGCAGGGTATAGCTGATCACCACCAGTATGCCAGCCAGCCAGGCCTGTTGTCGCGGTAGCGTCATGCCTGCAATCAGAATGGGGAAGAGGTAAAAAGACAGCAACGGATTAGCATAACCACCTGAATAATAAAGCATGAAGCTGAGCAATATAATGTCGCTTAATAGCTGCGCCTGCATGCTTCGCGTCCATTCAGGCAGTGCCTGACTGTCTGTCAGCAACGGCAGGCTGACGATCAGCCATAACACGATAATACCGGCAATGGGAAGCTGACGAACCTCGCTGGCCGAGGCCGTCAACATCCAGGCTGTGAACAGGGTGAAAGCAGCCAGCATGGCACCACGCAGCAGCAGTAAACGAATCCGGTAATATCTGACCATGGGGCGATGGTAGTCATCCCCGCAGTGATCTCAATGCGACAATATGTCGCATTCCGTTGCGCCATGAAGTGGTCAGCATTCGCCCCGAAAAGGAGGCGTAATGTTGAAACATCATCATTCAATCAATGGCATGTGGCTGACCTGGCTGCTTGCCGCGCCGTTCGTTGCGGCAGCCAGTGAGTCATTGCCTGTTATTGATGTCGGGGCTACGGCATCGGGTAATCATGCCGAGGCGGCGGTGGTGTTGCCGGAAGATCGCGACTACCTTCCTCCG
>WFOJ01000185.1 GCA_015488125.1 Mariprofundaceae bacterium | reverse complement strand
GCCCATGCCAAAATCAATAATATCCCTGCCCTGATGGCGCAGCTCCATCTTCAGTTGATTGACGGTAGCGAACACATAAGGGGGCAAGCGCCTGATTTTCTCAAATTCACTCATGAATCACCAATGAACCGCCACAAGGCGGCTGCATAAATGGGCAGCAAGGCTGCTTTTCTAAAAGATAAGGCATGCGTTAGCTGTTTGCGCCTGTTATGCGAGAAGCTCCGCAGGGCTTGCAGGCGCAAACCGCTTCTGTGACAGCCATGGCTGATGCGGATCAGCCCAGCAGGGTATCGACGGCAGATGCCGAGCCAAGATACACCGGCACGCGTTGATGCAATGCTTCCGGCTGCACATCAAGTACGGGCTGTCCGTCAGACATGGCTTTGCCACCTGCCTGTTCCATCAAAAAGCCCATGGGGATGGCTTCGTACAACAGGCGTAGCTTGCCGTTGGTGTTTTTTTCGTCAGCAGGATAGAGGAAGATGCCGCCCTTGAGCAAGGTGCGATGCATATCAGCGACCATGGCGCCCACATAACGCATGCCCAGTCCGGTTGCTGCTTTCATACGTTGCAGGCGATCACCCATCTGATTCAGCCATTTACCGGCATTGGCCTCGTTGACGGAATAATAACCGCCGGAAGCCGGAATCTTCATATCCGCATGGCTTAGTTCAAAGCGGGCGGATGCCGGGTTCCAGGTATAGCCATGGACGCCCTGCCCGACAGAGCAGACCAGCATGGTGGCCGGGCCATAGAGCACATAGCCGGCGGCAATCACATCCCGTCCTGACTGCAAGGTATCAGATGCCAGCGGTGTCTCCGTATTGGCTGTTTTACGTTTGACGACGGAAAAAATCGTGCCCACCGGGCCATCAACATCCAGGTTGGAAGAGCCATCCAGTGGATCAACCAATATCAGATAATCAGCGTTGGCATATTCTTCTATGACCAGCAGTTCTTCCTGTTCTTCAGAACCAACGGCACAAACATCGCCTGTGGAGCGCATTTCATCAAGGAAAATCTCGTCGGAGAGAACATCCAGTTTTTGCTGCTGTTCACCCTGTACGTTTTCGGCACCGGCAGCGCCAAGCGCGCCACGGAATACAGCGCCGCGCAGCAGGGCTGCAATTTCTACTGCGGCCCGACCCACACCCTGAATGATCGGCATCATGGCTGGCCCATGCTCACCCTGTTTTGCGATGTGATTCAATGTAACTGGCATCATTCCTCCCTGGCAGTAGCTGATGCTTGCGTACTGCTCTCATTGTTTTGGCTGTTCCGGTTTTGCTGCGAAGTGGCAGGCTGCTCGCCGTCATGCCTTGCCAACGATGTATCATCACTGGCGTTTGCGTCAGCGGCGCGACGGCGACGACGACGGCGACGACGACGGCGTTGTTGTTCGCCGCCCGCTTGATCCGTCCCCTGTTCTTGCGCGGTTGCTGCATCATCCGCGTTGCGCTGCTGTGTGTCCTGCGCTTCGGTTGCTGGCGCTTTTACTGCGTCGTTGTTGGCTGCCTGCTGTTGTGATTCCTGTTGACCAGCCTCAGATTTTCTTTTTCTTGGCTTGCGACGAGGCGGGCGCTTACGTTTTTTTTCCGTATTGTCACCACCATCATCGGCGCTGGCTTTGCCATGCTCATCGCCAGCCTGTTTTGCTTCCGGATGTTGCGACTTGCCATTCTCACCTGTGCGATTGCGTGACGATGGCTTGCGCCGCCGTTTGCGTGGTCGCCGGTGCTCGGTTGCTGTCTCTGCTTCGGCAGTCGTTGGCGAGCTATTGGCTTTTTCCTGCTGCTCTTCGTCTGTGGCAGAGTCACCTCCGAAAATCAATGTCAACAGCCGCTTTAACAGTCCCTTGCGTTGTTCAGCCTGGCGTTGTTTTTCGCTTTCCTTCACTTTGGGGTGCTGAATCCTGGGGATACCCACCACCGGTTTCATTGGTCTTAATTTTTTTCCGGGTCGACGAATCGGGCGGCGATTTTTTGCCGTATCCTCCAGTAACTCGGTGCGTTGTTGAGCGCCATCAAACCATTGCCGCTCAATACGATAGTGAGGAATATCCAGATCGGGCCGAATCTGTAGCGTAATCTGCACGTCATAGGATTCTTCAATGCTGGCGATATTATCCCGTTTGCGGTTCATCAGGTACTCACCTGTATCGGATGGCACCTGCACCACCAGCGTTGGTTTCTTGCCTGCTTCAGCCCAGTCTTCCATGCGCGTCAACATTTGCAGTGCCATGGATTCTACCGTGCGAACCGTACCCTTGCCCCGGCAGCGCGGGCATACTTCAGTGGTTGATTCTCGCACCGAAGGATGCAGCCGCTGACGCGACATTTCAAGCAGGCCAAAACGGGAGATGCGCGCCAACTGTACCCGGGCCTTGTCTTCCTTGACAGCCTCCCGCAACACGGCCTCCACTTGCTGGGCATGTTTGCGGTTTGCCATGTCAATAAAATCAATCACGATCAGGCCGCCAATATCGCGGATACGCAACTGGCGCGCAATTTCCGCCGCAGCTTCCAGGTTGGTTTCCAGTGCGGTTTCGTCAATATGCTTGCCGCCAGTGGCGCGGGAGGAATTGATATCCACTGCCGTTAGCGCCTCTGTCGGATCAAAGACGATGGAACCGCCCGAAGGCAGGCGGACTTCACGCTCATGAATATCTTCGCACTGGGATTCGATATTGAAGTGCCGAAACATCGAAACCTTTTGGCGATAATGCCTGACCAGTTTTTCCTTGCCAGGCAGTACAGCATGAACAAAGTTTTTGGTGCGTTGATACAGTTCGGCATCATCCACCCAGATTTCATCAATATCGTCGGTAAAATGATCGCGGATGGCACGGGTAGCAATATCGCCTTCCAGGTAAATCAGCGATGGTGAGGGTGCGGAATTGCCTTTGATGCGAATTTCATCCCAGATACGACGGAGGTACTGAAAATCCCATTGCAGGGCCTCTAGTGGCTGATCGCGACCGGCGGTGCGTACAATCACGCCCATGTTGTCCGGCACATTTAGTTGCTCGATAATTTCCCTGACGGCCTTGCGCTCGCTTTCAGAGAGCTTGCGGGAGATGCCGCCGCGGGCCGTGTTGGGCATCAGCACCAGGTAGCGTCCAGCCAGTGAAAGGTGTGTGGTGACGGCGGCGCCCTTGTTGCCGCGTTCTTCCTTGACGACCTGTACCAGCAGCGTCTGCCTGGCTTCCACAACATCCTGAATACTGACCTTGCGGGGGTCAGCGCTCTTGTCGGCTCCTTCCTTCCAGTAATCAGGGTGAATTTCGCTCAGTGGCAGAAAACCCTGACGCGCCGCGCCATACTCGACGAACGCAGCCTGCAGGCTGGGTTCAACCTTGGTGATGGTTGCCTTGTAAATATTGCCCTTGGTCAGGGCCTTTTGAGAGGATTCGATATCCAGTTCCTGCAGGTGGTTATCCACCACCAGTGCAACCCGGCTCTCCTCTTCATGCGATGCGTTGATCAGCATCATTTTCTTCATGGCACATTCCTTGTGCCGCTTGCATCAGAAGCTTTCTGACTGCGTGTTTTCCTTATATTCTGGCAAGGCGACAACAGGCCACAGCGAAGATTCGCGTGGCAATATATCGGCAGCTCTTTGCCAGCTTACCCTCTGGCAACAGGGTAATATTGCGTCAACAGCAGGTGGGGCAACGATTGCCGGGCAACAACTCGCCGGCCTGCCATGACGGAAACAACGCATCGTGCACGCGACAATCCGCCCACGATGCGCCATGATCTTTTCATCCATGAGCTGTGACAGCTCCGGGAAACACGCCGTCTGCTGTGCAAACGGTAGTCTAATGTGTACTTCACGCATCTCAGGGATGGTGGTACGTCTGCCTCGCAGTTGTGAGGACTTTATACGGCTCAACACAGGGGTAAGTGAAGATGATACGACCTCTGTGGAGTCAGCATCATCGGGTCGCGCACGAGCTTGCATACCGCAGCGGTATCAGCCAGCGTAGCGCGCACGCCGAAAAACCCCGGCAAACTATCGCAGAAGGATTCACTTGGCAAACTCAACCGCTTCTCAAGCATATATTATCATTGATAAAAATGAAGATGGTACCCGGCTTGACCGTTTTTTGTTGCGCCGCATCGGGGGACAACAACGTCATCTGGTGCTGCGCCTGATCCGCAAAGGGAATGTGCGCGTCAACAGCAAACGCTGCAAACCACAGCATCGCCTGCATGATGGCGACCGTCTTTTTATTCCGGCCTCACTGCGCACATCCAACGCTGCAACGGCTATGCCTGCGCCACTGCGTTTTGCGCCGGAGGTGTTGTATGAAGACGAGGCGCTGATCGTGATCAACAAGCCGCAAGGTATGGTTGTTCATGGTGGCAGTGGCCATCAGCACGGCCTGGTTGAGCAATTAAAGGAATACTGGCAATGTGATGAACTGCGACTTGCACATCGTCTGGATCGGGATACCAGCGGCTGCCTGATACTGGCCCGGCAATTACCGGCATTGCGCAAGCTGAGTGAACAATTCCGTCAGCGTCAGGCGGAAAAAACCTATCTGGCCTGGGTGGAAGGAGAGCCGATGAGCAGCACCGGCCGCATCAGACAGGCGCTGGCCAAAGGCTATCTTCAGGGTGGCGAGCGCATGGTGGTCAATAACGCGGGGGGTAAGGAGGCCTGCACGGACTTCCGGCTTATATTGCGTTATGACTGGCAACAGATGCCCGTTTCTTTGCTCGCACTGTTTCCGCACAGCGGTCGTACCCACCAGCTTCGTGTGCATATGCAGCAGGAAGGCTGCCCCATTCTTGGTGATCGCAAGTATGCCGGCAGGCAGGCGCTGCAGGCCTATCGTCAGCGCGGCGGCAAAGGCTTGTGCCTGCATGCCTGGCGCTTGCGTTTTACGCACCCCTACCATCAACGGGCTGTCGAGGTTCGTGCGCCGTGGCCTGCGAACTGGTCGATTTTTCATCATCATCATCTGATTACGCCAGAATGAATCGGAGGTTTCTTAGTCATCCGGGTGTTGCTTTGTGCTAGCCCTGGGGTGGCTGGCATCATATACCGCCGTCAACTGATTGGCATCAAGATGGGTGTAACGCTCCGTTGTGCGCAATGAGCGATGGCCGAGGAGTTCCTGAATGGCGCGTAAATCCACACCGCCGGCCAGCAGATGTGTAGCAAAAGAATGACGCAAACGGTGCGCCGACAGCGATGGGTCTGCGCCACATATGGCGGCACGCTTTTTCAGAATCAGCTGCATGCCTCGCGTTGTCAGCCTGCCATGACGTTGATTTAGAAACACCGCATCATTGTTGACCAGCGGACGTTCATCCAGCCATTGCTGTAATAATTGCATGGCGCCATCCGGCATCGGTGAGATACGCATTTTTCGGCCTTTGCCTGATACACGAAGTTCACGGTCGGTAATATTCACATCGGAGATATTCAGGGCTGCGGCTTCGCTGACGCGAAGTCCGCCTCCGTACAGTACGGCCACCAATGCGGCATCGCGGCATTGCCAGCGATCAGCCACTCCCTCACTGCCATCAAGCAACAACTGCGTTTGTTCCACAGGCAGCGCACGCGGCAGACGCCGGCTTTGCCTCGGTGCTTTTAAGCCGCTTGCCACATTGGCCAGGCACCACTGTTGCTGGACGGCACAATCGAGCATACTACGCAGGGCGGCCAGGCGGCGGGCAATGGTGGCGGCTGATTTTCCTTCAGCATAAGCGTTGATCATCCATTGTTGTACATCCTCCCGGCGCAGGGCGGCAAGTTCAGGGTCGTGCAGCAGCGTAATCAAGGTCTGAATATCGCGCTGGTAGGCATCCAGCGTATGCGGTGAAGGTTGTCGCGTGGTTTGTAGCCACTGTAAAAACCGCGCCAAGGCCTCCGACAGGGTCACAGTGTTGTTGTGGCCTTCGCGTAGGCAATGCCTGCGCCTGGTGTATCAGCAATGCCTTGTCTGGCTTGTTCGGCACGCTGTAGCAGTTCGGCAATAGAGGGGTCTTCATCATGCGATGACAATGCCACGCCAAGTGTGACATGCTGTGCAATGTTGGCAGTGGGCAAAGTGACACAAGCATCCATGATGGCTTCGGCCATATCCACATCCTGCATTGGTCGCAAACCGGGAAGAAACAGCATGAACTGTGCCTGCTGCTGCCGCACCAGAATATCCTGATGGCGCAGCAAAGGGGTGATGTGTTCGACCAGTGTTGCTGCCAGCGATTCTGCCTCAGGCAATGACAGATGCAGCGATATACAAGCTACCGGCATATGGCGGCCAAACCACTGCGACAGGCGCTGATGACTATAAGGTTGAAAAAAACGCTGATTATGCGCGCCACTGGCTCTATCTTTCACCATCATGCGCGATAAACGCTCACGGCTGACGGTATTCTCCAGCATCAGGGTAATGATTTGCGCCAAATGCTGGAGAAATGCCGTATCCTGCTGTGGTGTAAAGCGCTCGCTATCCAGCGAACCAAGTCCCAATACGCCAAAGGGCTGCGCTACCGGGCCAAGCAGAATCAGGGCCATGGATCGAAGCTGGTCATCTTTTTTGGTCAACCAGATAAAACGCTCCTTACGACCCAGTTGTAGCAGACGCACCGGTTGACCAGCAAGGCCGGAATCGGTAATCTCGCCTTTCTCCAGCCATACCAGATCGGCTTCTGCCAGACGATGGAAGGGGTGTTGGCTGATAAATGTATCGCGGTCAAACCACAGGCGTACCATGTCCAGTTCAAATTCGCCGCGCAAACCACGCAACAAAGCAATGCACACATCTTCAGGGTCGGTGGCTCGCAGCAAATGCATTTCCAGGGCAAACAAACGGGAAAATAACTGCTCGTTTTCTGCCAGATGCCGGGAAATGGCCTCCAGGTTTTCCCTGAGTCTGCGTTCGCTGTTGCTTAACTCATGCAGGCGTCGGGCTTCAAAACTGTTGGTGATTGGGTCTTCTGGCCGGGTCATGACGTTAGCGAAACCTCCATCAGGATTTTCCAGGCGTCATCTGGCTGCTGACGCACCAGATAGAGCCGTTTTCTGCCGCTGCTGTTCAGGTTGCTGGACTTGTATTGCTGCTGAAATTCAGCCACCACCACTTCGCCTTCCGGCCAGGGTTGCGGATCATGAATCAAGGTGATGTCAGACAGGGTGACCTGAATAAAAGTCTTGCGGCTATTCACCCGTTGTTTGTAGCGGCTCCAGTCATCCAGACGGCGCTTGCCACTGCGAAAGTTTTTGGCGTAATGGGCGATATAGCGTGCATGGTCGCGTGATGACCAGTCGGCAGCCCATTGCCGGAGTGTGGCCAGCACGTTATCGCGTTGTTGCCGACGAACTTTATCGTCACCCATGGCGATATGTTCGGCAATCAATATCCAGCTGTGATGAATTTTAATGCAATCGGCGAGTTTCAGCAGTCGGTCATTTGGCAGAGCGACACACCCTAAGGTATCCTGAGGTGGTCGGCGGCGAGCATGCTGTTGATAGCCATGCAGCCAGATGCCAGAACCTGTTTTCCCGTGCAGACGATCCAGTTCGTTGGGGTAGTCCAGCGGAAACGCCAGCGGCCCGTAGCGCGCACGCAACGCCGGGTCGTCCAGGCGCTGCACCAGGCGGTACACACCGTTGGGTGTGCGCTTGTCACCCTGGCTTTGTTTATCGCCCTTGTTGGTGCCACTGACGGCGTATTCATCGGCATCCAGGATCAGTCGTCCCTGTTGGTCAGCATGGTAAACATACAGTCGGGCCTGTTCCTTATCCACAAGAAAAATATTTTTGACCGAAGGGCCAAGTTGCAACACATCCAGCGGCACCCCCCGGCTGCCGGCGACCTTGCGCGCCAGCGCCTGCAAGCGGGCATAGGCCTCAGCGAGTCCACGATCCAGTTCAATCCCCTGCAGGCGCTTGCGTTCTTCCTGTAGCGTCTGGCCATAGTGTCCGGCATGGGACAGCGCTTGTGTGGCCAGTTGCCGGTAGGCTTCGGCCTTGATCACTGCCAGCAAGGGATCCTGCCGGTCGGCATCCTTGATGATGTGCAACACGGCTGCATAATCGCCAGTTTTAAGCTTGAGTGCGGCGCGTAGCGCCAGTTTGTCCTGCGTTGTCATGTCGCGGGTGAATGGTGAATCTGCTTGCCCTAGAATGGTGGCGAGTTGTTGCTGCATGGGTGATGGAGCTTCGGTGGCATGCACGGTGCAGGGCAAAAGCAGTAGCCAGCCAGCCAGCAGGCGTACAAGAAAATAAAGGGAAACATTCATGGCGACGAATCATAGGGATTTTTTTCTTTCCGCACAGCCTGACAGTCCACATCAGGATGCCCGCCCCCCCGGTGTCGCTATTGATATGATTGTTCTGCATGCCATCAGTCTGCCTGCCGGTGTGTTCGATGTGCAGGCGGTACTGGCGCTGTTTGCCGGTACGTTGGATTGCCATCAACACCCGGCATTCGCAGATTTGCAGGGGCTGCGCGTCTCCAGTCATTTTGTTATTGACCGGCAAGGCGCTTGCCTGATGTGCGTGCCACCGTCGCGCCGCGCCTGGCATGCGGGTGTTTCCAGTTGGCAGGGACGGCAGCGATGTAATGATTTTGCCATTGGCATTGAGTTGCTCGGCGATGCGAATACGCCGTTTACGCTGCCGCAATATCATCAGACGGCGCGATTATGCCGGCAACTGATGCGGGATTACCCGCACATTCATCCGGAACGCATTGTGGGTCACAGTGATATTGCGCCGGGCAGAAAATGGGATCCCGGCCCATGGTGGGATTGGCCGTTTTTCCGTCACTTGTTGCAGCAGGATTGATACGAGGAGCATGGTTGGCACGGGCGGGATTGAACCGCCGACCCCCACCGTGTCAAGGTGGTGCTCTCCCACTGAGCTACGCGCCATTGTGCCGTTGCGGGCTACCGGAAGCAGGAACGCCCCGAAGCGGCGGCGCATGGTAGCGTGACTGGATCAAAAATCAAATGCCACGCGCCGTTTTTTGCCTGCTTCGCCGATGCCTGCCAATGAAGTTTGGCTATCCTCGGCTGCGGATGGCATCCGCCTTGTCGCTCGCTGCCGTGATCAAGCCCCAAAAGTGCTGTGATTTTTTCTATCAGGCTTGAGATTTTTATCGAATGATTCAGAACCTTTTGATCTGATGTTTCTGTTTCTCTTTACACCATTCATCGGGTTCAGTCATGTATCTGACTATGCTGCCCAGGGCAATCGCATTAAAATTCTGGCCTGCTGGCCTTAGGAATCTTTATTACCTATAGTGCGGAAATGAGTTCTGAAAATAACAAACCCGCTATTCTGTCATATTTCTCAGAGATTCCTGACCCTCGTATCAACAGGAAGAAGCTACATC
>WFOJ01000184.1 GCA_015488125.1 Mariprofundaceae bacterium | reverse complement strand
TGACCAAGGAGGAAGGCGGTCGTCACACACCGTTTTTTAACGGTTACCGTCCGCAGTTTTACTTCCGTACCACGGATGTGACAGGTTCTGTAACGCTGCCGGAAGGCACGGAAATGGTGATGCCTGGTGATAATGTTTCCATGGATGTTGAGTTGATCACACCGATCGCCATGGACAAGGAATTGCGTTTTGCGATTCGTGAAGGTGGCCGCACCGTAGGTGCTGGCGTCGTTACCGAGATTAGCGAGTAAGGGGTCAGATTGATGGCAACGCAAAGTATCAGAATTCGTTTGAAGGCCTATGACCACCGTATTCTGGATAAGAGCGCTGAGGATATTGTGGCAACGGCTAAGCGTACCGGCGCGCAGGTACGCGGTCCGATTCCGATTCCCACGCGCATTCGTAAATTCTGTGTGATCAAGGCAACGCATAAGTACAAGGATTCTCGCGAACAGTTTGAAATCCGCACGCATAAGCGTTTGCTGGATATTGATCGCCCGACACCACAGACGGTTGATGCGCTGATGAAGTTGAATCTTCCTTCTGGCGTTGATGTCGAAATCAAGCTGTAACAGGAGAATCATGATGAGTGGTTTGATTGCCCGTAAAGCGGGTATGACACAAATCTTTGCTGAAGATGGCACTGCCATTCCGGTTACAGTACTGAATGTAGAAAACTGTAAGGTCATTGCGCGGCGAACAGCTGAACGTGATGGCTACGATGCCATTCAGGTGGGTTATGGCGCTGCTCGCAAGCATTCAACACGCGCTGTGCAGGGGCATTATGCTCGCCAAGGTCAGGAAGAGATGGGCGGCTTAAAAGAGTTCCGCATTGCTGCTGGCGATGACTATGAGCTGGGCCAAACGCTGGATGCGAGCTTGTTCGAGGTCGGTCAGAAAATTGATGTTTCTGGCCTTTCCAAGGGACGCGGCTTTGCCGGCGTGATGAAACGCTATAATTTTGGCGGCGGTCGTGCCAGTCATGGCGCGGAAAAAACGCATCGTCAAATGGGTTCTACAGGTCAGTGTCAGGATCCTGGTCGTGTATTCCCGGGCAAGAAAATGCCGGGTCATTACGGTGCAGCACGTGTAACTGTTCAGAACCTGGAAGTTGTTCGTGTGGATATTGAGAAGAATCGCATTCTTGTGCGTGGCGCAGTGCCTGGTGCAAAAAACGGACTGATTGAAATTCGTCCGGCGGTGAAAGGAGCGTAACGTGGCACAGATCAACGTCGTTAATCAGAATAATGAAGTGACTGGTACACGCGAGCTTAGTGACGCTGTGTTTGGTGTTGAAGTGAATCCGGCTTTTGTTCATCGTGTTTATGCATCACTGGCAGCATCGCAGCGTCTTGGTAATGCCGCTACAAAAAATCGTGCTGCTGTTTCCGGCGGTGGCAAGAAGCCTTATAAGCAGAAGGGAACAGGTCGTGCACGCCAGGGTTCGACGCGTGCAGCGCAATGGCGGCATGGCGGTGTGGCGCATGGTCCGAAAGGTGAATCTTCTTTTGTTTCACGTATCAACCGCAAGGAGCGTCGCCTGGCTGTGCGCATGTTGTTAAGCGAGGCATTGCAGTCAGATCGTCTGACTGTGCTTAATACGCTGGATATCGCCGAGCCAAAAACGAAAGCGTTTGTCGCGATCTCGCGGGCGTTGGCAGCAGATTCCGCATTGTATGTGGTAAGTGAGCTAACGCGTGAAATTGAACTTTCGGCACGCAACGTTGTGGGCAGCAAAGTTGTTCTTGACGGTCAAATGACGCTGCATGACCTGATGAAGTATGAGCGTCTGGTATTGACGGAAGCCGCCGTAGAAAAGATTGAAGGTAAGCTGTCATGAGTGCGAATTTCAAAGACATGAATACCCTGCTTTATCCGGTGATCACCGAGAAAAGCTATATGGCGCGTGCGGATAACAACCAGTACGTATTCAAGGTGGCGCGTCAGGCTACCAAAGCCGATGTAAAGCGGGCTGTGGAGCGCATTTTTGAGGTTGACGTTGAACGTGTGCAGGTGATCAATATCCCCGGTAAGGAAAAACGTCGGGGTATGCATTCTGGTCGTCGCCCGGGCTATCGCAAGGCGGTTGTTCGTCTTGCTGAGGGCCAGACGATTGACGCGGATGAAGAGGTATAAGCATGGCACTGAAAGCATTAAAGCCAAATACCAATGGTTCGCGGGGACGCGTTGCTGTTGTCAGCCCCGAACTGTACAAGGGTGCGCCGCATAAAGCGCTGACCAAAGGTGCCCGTAAATCTGGTGGTCGCAATAATAAGGGTCGTATGACTGCGCGCCATATTGGCGGTGGTCACAAGCGTTTGTTACGTAAAATTGATTTTAAGCGTGACAATCATGGAATTGAAGGTAGAGTGGCGCGCCTTGAGTACGACCCCAATCGTACAGCGCATATTGCCTTGGTTGTGTTTGCCAATGGCGATCAGCGTTACATCCTTGCTCCGCAGGGATTGCGCCCCGGAGATCGCGTGAGTTCCGGTGTGGATGCGGAGATCAAGCCTGGCAATGCATTGCCGCTTAGCAGTATCCGGGTGGGTACCATGCTGCACAACATCGAAATGAAGCCCGGCAAGGGTGGGCAGATGGCGCGCAGTGCGGGTTCAGGCGTTCAGTTGATGGGTAAGGAAGGTGGCAAGGCTGTCCTCAAACTCCCGTCCGGTGAATTCAGACGTGTTGATATTCGCTGCATGGCTTCAATCGGTATTGTGGGTAATGCCGATCATTCGAATGCCAAGGTAGGTAAGGCTGGTCGATCCCGATGGAAGGGTGTTCGTCCGCATGTGCGTGGTGTCGCCATGAATCCGGTGGATCATCCTCACGGTGGTGGTGAAGGTCGCACCTCTGGTGGTCGTCATCCGGTATCACCCTGGGGGGTACCAACCAAGGGTCATAAGACTCGCAAGAAGAACAAGGCTTCCAGCCGCGACATTATTCGTCGCCGGAACCAGAAGTGAGGATAGGGAAACATGGCACGTTCGCTTAAGAAAGGGCCGTATGTCGAGCCTTCTCTGCAGAAGAAAGTGAGCCGGCATCTGGCAGAAGGCAAGAAATCAGTGTTGAAAACATGGTCACGCCGCTCGACGATCACCCCTGAGTTTGTCGGTCTGAACTTTGCTGTTCATAACGGCAACAAATTTATTCCCGTGTTTGTCACTGAAAATATGGTCGGTCATAAACTGGGGGAATTTGCACCAACACGTACGTACTACGGTCATGGCGCAGATAAGAAAGCCAGGAAAAAGAGGTAAGGTGAGATGAGCGACGAGATCCGCGCCTTGCACAAGGACGCACAGATCAGTGCCCAGAAAGTTCGCCCCATGGCTGATGCTGTGCGTGGCTTGCCGGTTAGCCGCGCGCTGGGTGTTTTGGAGTTGTCTCCCAAAAAGTCTGCCCGGTTATTGGAAAAGGTACTGAAGTCTGCAATTGCCAATGCTGAACAGAACAATGGTCTTGACGTTGATCAGTTGATTGTTTCGACAGCGCGTGTTGATGAGGGTCAGACTTTGAAGCGTTTTCGTCCCAAGGGAATGGGGCGTATGCGTAAGCGTTATCACCGCCGCAGTCATATTACGATTGCAGTTCGGCAAGCAAGTTAAGGGAGTTCATTAATGGGGCAGAAAGTACACCCGCTGGGTTTCAGGGTAGGTATCAACAGAGGTTGGGAATCGGTTTGGTATGCAGACAAGGATTTTGGTTCCAAACTTCGTCAGGATATTGAGCTTCGCAAATATGTGAAGGCTCGTCTGAAGCACGCACATGTCTCCCGTATTGTGATTGAACGCCCGACTGACAAGATCAAGATCAGCGTGCATACGGCGCGCCCTGGTGTTGTGATTGGCAAGAAAGGCTCCGAGATCGAAGCGCTGCGTCGTGATTTGATGCATCGCGTTGGTCAGGAAGTTCAGGTTTATATCGTTGAAGTTCGTCGCCCGGAGGCCGAGGCGCAGTTGGTGGCAGAGAACATTGCCATGCAACTGGAACGTCGAATCGCCTTTCGTCGCGCCATGAAGCGCGCCGTGCAGAGCGCCCTGCGCATGGGCGCCAAAGGGGTGAGGATTAACTGTTCCGGCCGTTTGGGTGGCGCTGACATTGCGCGTATGGAGTGGTATCGCGAAGGCCGCGTGCCGCTGCATACCATTCGTGCTGATGTCGGTTACGGTTTTGCCGAGGCGAAGACGACTTATGGCATTGTTGGTGTCAAGGTGTGGGTCTTCAATGGTGAGAAACTGGGTGAATCCCAGGATAACAAATAGCGACGGAAGGGTTGAGATAATATGTTACAACCAAAGAAGATCCGCTGGCGTAAGCACCATAAGGAACTGCAGCGCATTCGGGGTAAATCGCCCCGTGGTGCATCGCTGAATTTCGGTGAATATGGCCTTAAGGCGATGGAACCAGGGCGTATTACGGCGCGTCAGATTGAAGCGGCCCGTATTGCGATGACCCGTCATATCAAACGTCAGGGACGCATCTGGATTCGTATGTTTCCCGATCTTCCGGTATCAAAGAAACCTGCTGAAGTGCGTATGGGTAGTGGCAAGGGTTCACCGGAATACTGGGTGGCTGCGGTAAAAGCTGGTCGAATCCTGTACGAAATGGATGGTGTTAATGAAGAGTTGGCACGCGGTGCGCTGTCGCGAGCGGCAGCCAAGTTGCCAATTCGAACCAAGATTGTAGTGCGTGGAGTTGGTCGATGAAAGCTGCAGAGTTGCGTGGCAAAAGCGATGAGGAACTGAAAGTGTTGTTGGAAGAGTTGGCTGCGGAGCATCTTAAGCTTCGTTTCCAGAAGGCAACCTCGCAGATCACCAATACCGCACGTATTCGTCAGGTTAAACAGGAAGTTGCTCGCATCCAGACGGTGATGTCCGAGCGGCGGCGTGGTTAGAGGTTCAGATGTCAGAAGTGAAAAGTAACAAGCGCAGGCTTGAGGGTGTTGTTGTCAGCAACAAGGGTGACAAAACGATTGTGGTTTCTGTTGAGCGTCGTTTCTTGCATCCACGGTATCGCAAAACTGTTCGCTCGCACAAAAAGTATATGGCGCATGATGAGACCAATGCCTGCAATATTGGTGACCAGGTTCGCATTGTTGAAGCCGCCCCGATTTCCCGTCGCAAGCGGTGGATGATGGAAGCGATTCTCACTCGCGCTGAGCAACTGTAGGGAGCAGGTGATCAGATGATTCAGAATGAAACAGTATTGCAGGTTGCGGATAACTCGGGTGCCCGCAAGGTTGCCTGCATTAAGGTTCTTGGCGGCTCAAAACGTCGTTATGCCCGCGTGGGTGATGTGATTGTGGTCGCAGTGAAAGAAGCTTCACCGACAGGCAAGGTGAAAAAAGGCGAAGTACAGCGTGCTGTTGTGGTGCGTACCGCCAAGGAATTTCGTCGCTCTGATGGCAGTTCAATCCGCTTTGATGAAAATGCAGCGGTGTTGTTGACCAAACAGGGAGAGCCAATTGGAACGCGTATTTTTGGCCCGGTGACGAGAGAACTTCGTAGCAAGGGCTATATGAAGATTATTTCTCTTGCTCCGGAAGTATTGTAGGCGAAGGAGTGAATTGAATGGTTGCCGTAGTAAAGACCCGTATTCGCCGCGATGACGAGGTAATGGTAATTGCCGGTCGTGACCGTGGTTTGCGAGGCAAGGTTATCAAGGTGCTGCCTAGCTCTGGTCGCGTGCTTGTCTCCAAGGTGAACATGGTCAAGCGTCACACCCGCCAGTCAGCTACCAGTAATGGCGGAATTATTGAAAAAGAAGCTCCGATCGCGCTTTCCAATGTACAGTATTTCTGTCCGAACTGCCAAAGGGGTGTTCGTTTGGGTGTGAAGTTCCTGGAAGATGGGCGTAAGGTGCGTTGCTGCCGCAAGTGCGGTGAAGTACAGGATCAATAGAGGTTAGCATGGCACGCTTGAAAGAAGATTACACATCTCGTGTTGTCGGTGAGCTACAAGAGGCTTTCGGCTACAAAAACCCCATGGAAGTTCCAAAGATCACTAAGATCGTCGTCAATATGGGCGTTGGTGAAGCTGCAGGTAATGCGAAGCTGCTTGAAGGTGCGATCGCTGACATGACTGCTATCACCGGGCAAAAACCGGTGGTGACCAGAGCGCGCAAGTCGATCGCCAACTTTAAGTTGCGTGAAGGCATGGCTGTGGGCTGTCGGGTGACCCTGCGCGGTGAGAGAATGTGGGAGTTTTTTGATCGTTTGGTGAATATCGCACTGCCTCGTATTCGTGACTTTCGTGGTATTTCCCCAAAATCCTTTGATGGCCGTGGGAATTATACATTGGGCCTGAAAGAGCAGATTATTTTTCCCGAAATTGATTATGACAAGGTGGATAAGGTGCGTGGTATGGATATTACCATTTGCACCTCTGCCAATACAAATGAAGAAGGGCGTGCGTTGCTTAAGGCGTTTAGCATGCCGTTCCGTTCCTAGGAGTTGCAGGTATGGCAAGCAAGGCGTTGATTGCGAAAGCAGCACGTAAGCCCAAGTTCAAGGTGCGCGGCTATACGCGTTGCCAGTTGTGCGGTCGTCCGCATTCTGTTTATCGCAAGCTCGGCATGTGCCGTATCTGTCTGCGCAAACACGCCCTGGCGGGGGAGATCCCTGGCATGGTCAAGTCCAGCTGGTGATTGCGGGAGGTCACTGAATATGATGATGGATCCTGTTGCCGACCTGCTGACGCGCATTCGCAATGCACAGCAGGCTGGTATTGAAAAAGTAGAGTTGAATGCGAGCCGTTTATTGATTGCTATCGCAACGATTCTCAAGGAAGAGGGCTACGTGGTTGGTGCCAAGCCCTACAATTACAAGGGCCGCCGCTATCTTCGCCTGATTTTGAAATATGATGACGAAGGGCGCGGTGTCATCCGTGAAATTAAGCGCGTTTCGCGTCCTGGCCGTCGCGTGTACAGCTCTGCATCTGAGTTGCCTCGCGTCAGGAATGGTTACGGTATCGCGGTAGTAAGTACCTCAAGAGGTGTGATGACTGACAAGAAGGCTCGTGAAGCCAATGTCGGCGGTGAAATCCTCTGTACGGTATTTTGAGGTAGCATATGTCACGTATTGGAAAGCAGCCGATCACTCTTCCTGCGGGTGTTGAGGTCACGATTACTGATGACCAGGTGACCGTCAAGGGAGCAAAGGGAACGATGGTTTCGCCTTTGTTTCCGACGATCACGGTTGAGCAGGATGGTGCAGTACTGAATGTGAAGTGTTCAGATGTGACAAACAAGAAAAACAATTCCCTGTTCGGTCTTGTTCGTTCTCTGATTGCTAATAATGTTACAGGTGTAAGTACGGGTTTCCGCAAAGATCTTGAACTAAAGGGCGTAGGTTATCGTGCGCAGCTTCAGGGACGCAAACTTGTGCTTTCACTGGGATTTTCTCACCCTGTTGAGTATGAACTGCCAGACGGTGTTGAGGCGAAGGTTGAACAAACCAAGATCAGCATCAGCGGTTATGACAAGCAGCGTGTTGGCCAGGTAGCGGCTGAAATTCGCGCTTTTCGTCCACCTGAGCCTTACAAGGGTAAGGGTGTGCGCTATGTTGGCGAGCGCGTTATGATGAAAGAAGGCAAGAGAGCGTAAGGGGAAGTCATGGCTGCCAAACGTTATGAAAACAATGCTGCGATCCGTCGCGCGCGTCGTGTTCGCGCCAGGGTCAAAGCCTCCGGGATGCTGCGTTTGAGTGTATTTCGCTCCAGTCGGCATATTTATGCACAAGTGATTGATGATGCCAAGGGTGTTACGCTGGCTGCTGCTTCCAGCTTGGATGCTGCCATTGAAAATGGTGGAAACTGCAGTGGGGCACAGAAAGTTGGTAAGTTGCTGGCTGAGCGTGCGCTCAAGGCAGGCGTGGAGCGTGTTGCTTTTGACCGTGGATCATTCCGCTATCATGGGCGTGTCAAGGCTTTTGCCGATGCAGCCCGGGAAGCTGGCCTGAAGTTTTAGGAGTTGAGACAAGATGATCAATCCAGATGAATTGGAGCTGACTGAAAAACTGGTCGGTATTAATCGTGTGGCTAAAACTGTGGCCGGTGGTCGTCGCATGGGCTTTGCTGCGCTGATGGTAGTAGGTGATGGTAACGGTCATGTCGGCTTTGGTCATGCCAAGGCCAAGGAAGTTCCTGAAGCGATTCGCAAGGCAACGGAAATTGCACGCAAATCGCTGATTTATGTGCCAATGAAGAATGGCACGATCCATTACCCTGTTACCGGTCGTCAGGATGCCTCACGCGTGCTGCTCAAGCCGGCAACGGAGGGTACTGGTGTGATTGCCGGTTCTGCGGTGCGTGCGGTGTTGGATGCTGTTGGTATTCGTGATATTCTGACCAAGGCACAGGGTTCTCGCAATGCCATCAATGTAGTTCGTGCAACGTTTAATGGTCTGAAAGAGCTTGAAAGCCCCGAGCAGATCGCTGCTCGTCGTGCGCGCTCATAGGTTGGGAGCAGAAGATGAGTGACAGGAAAGTAATTCGCGTTCGTCAGGTCAAGAGTGGCATCGGTTACGGGAAGAAACAGAAAGCCTGTTTGCGTGGCTTGGGTCTGCGTCGCATGCATCAGATCGTTGAGCTTGAGGATACGCCGTCGGTTCGTGGCATGATCAACAAGATTCCTCACCTGGTTCAGATCGTCGGGTAGGCTGTAAGCATGCCCGAATGGATGTGCTAGCAATTGCAATGTGGCAACAGGCTTGCGTCTGTTGCCGTGTTGATGTTCAAATAGCCGGGGATATCTTCCTCACAAGATGAAGTTTGTGCGTGTGAACTCACCATGTTAAGAATGGGGTGATGACATACATGCGTATTAAAAGGGAACGAATAAGATGAAACTGAATGCAATTCAGCCTGATGCGGGCTCTCGCCCCAAGCGTAAACGTCTGGGTTGTGGTGTAGCCAGTGGTCAGGGCAAGACTGCGGGGCGTGGCCACAAAGGTCAGAAATCCCGTACTGGTGGCAAGATTATGCGTGGTTTTGAAGGCGGTCAGATGCCCTTGATTCGCCGTTTGCCCAAGCGTGGTTTTACGCCGAGAAACAAGGTAACGTTTCAGTTGGTCAATGTTGAAGCTCTGGCTCGCTTTGATGAGGGGCAGGTGATTGACGCTGTGACGCTGTTTGAGGCGGGATTGGTCCGCAATGCTGTCGAGCCGGTGAAATTGTTGGCTCGTGGTGATCTTGCCGTTAAGCTGGATGTCCGTGTTAGTGCGGCCTCTGCGGCAGCGATCGCCAAGGTTGAGGCTGCTGGTGGCACAGTTCAAACGCAGGCTGGAGTGTAACAGATGAACCAGATGGCCGCTGTAGGCAGTCTGGGAAACATTGGTAAAATACCGGAACTGAAGGCACGAATTCTTTTTGTTCTGGGAATGCTGATTGTTTACCGGGTTGGGGCGCATATTCCGGTGCCTGGGATTGATGCACAGGTGCTGGCGCAGTTCTTTAGTCAGGCGAAAGGCAGTTTGCTGGGCATGTTTGACATGTTTTCTGGCGGAGCTTTATCGCGGCTGACGATTTTTGCGCTTGGTATTATGCCGTATATTTCTGCGGCCATCATCATTCAGCTGATGACAGTCGTTTCGCCGACGCTTGAGCAACTGAAGAAAGAGGGTGAAGCAGGTCGCCGCAAAATTACGCAATATACCCGCTATGGTACGGTAGGTCTGGCCTTTTTTCAGGGAATTGGCATGGCCATTGGTCTGGAAACGTTTTCAGTGAATGGTCATCCCGTGGTTGTTGATCCGGGCTGGATGTTTCGTTTCGTGACGGTGATAACGCTGGTCAGTGGTACGGTGTTTTTGATGTGGTTAGGCGAACAGATCACCGAACGCGGTATCGGCAATGGCATTTCATTGATTATTTTTGCCGGCATTGTGGCTGGGTTGCCGCATGCAGTCGGCGGTACACTGGAGTTGGCCAGTACAGGCGAGTATTCACCTGTCCTGGTGCTTGGACTATTCGCCATGGCAATCGCCGTGACCGGTGTGGTGGTTTGGTTTGAACGAGCGCAGCGACGCATTACCATTCAGTATGCCAAGCGCCAGGTGGGCAACCGGCAGTATGGTGGACAATCATCGTTTTTGCCATTGAAGGTGAATACTGCTGGCGTTATTCCGCCGATTTTTGCTTCCAGCCTGATTCTGCTACCGGCAACCTTTGCCCAGTTTACCAAGGATTCAGAGGGCTTCGAATGGCTGGGTGATGTTGCCGCCTTGATGGCACCAGGTCAGTGGCTGTATTTGAGTCTGTTTGTTGGTCTGATTGTGTTTTTCTGCTTTTTCTATACAGCAATCGTCTTTAACCCCAAGGATACGGCAGATAATTTGAAGAAGAATGGTGGTTTCATTCCTGGTATCAAGCCAGGGCAGAAGACAGCACAATATATTGATCATGTACTGAGCAGGATCACGGTCATAGGTGCGATCTATGTTTCCCTGGTGTGTCTGTTGCCGCAGTTGCTGATCAATGAGTTGTCCGTGCCTTTTTATTTTGGTGGTACAAGCTTGCTGATCGTGGTGGTAGTAACCATGGACACCATGGCTCAGATTCAGGCGCATCTGATGAGTCATCAGTATGAGGGGTTGATGAAGAAGGCAAGGCTGAAGCGTTCATGAGTCGAAATCTGATTCTTTTTGGCCCACCGGGCGTGGGTAAGGGAACCCAAGGGGCGCGTCTTGCCAGGGAATATGGTCTGCTGGTGATTGCCATGGGAGATCTTCTGCGCGAGGAAGTACGCAATGAAACGGCGCTGGGTGTAAAGGCAAAAGCCTTTATGGATGCCGGTGAGCTGGTGCCCGACGAGGTTGTTGTTGGCATGATTGAATCGCGTATTACTGCTGATCATGCCAGCGGCGGTTTTATTCTCGATGGTTTTCCGCGTAATGTGCGCCAGGCAGAAGCATTGGCTCGAATGCTGGAAAAGCATGAATTGACGATTGATCGTGTTATTTTCATGCAGGCAGATGAGTCAGTGTTAGTGGAACGTCTGACGGGCCGTTTGATATGTTCTTCTTGCGGTTTTGGATTTCATCGGCATTATTCGCCGCCCAAAATTGAAGGGCGATGTGATCATTGCAATGGCGAACTGTACCAGCGTGATGATGATCGCGAGGATGTTATTTCCTCTCGTTTGCAGGTTTACGACGAGCAAACGTCTCCTTTGCTGGAATATTACTCAGCCTTGGATTCGTTTCGCAGTGTTGATGCAGTGGGTGATATTGATGAAATTTACGCTCGTCTTCAGGCTGCACTTGATTGAAAGGGTAGGGGAGAGCGATGGCGAAAGAAGACATCATTGAGATGAGCGGAGAAGTGATCGAGAAACTTCCCAATGCCATGTTCAGGGTCAGACTGGAAAACGGGCACGAGTTGCTGTGCACCATATCAGGTAAAATGCGTAAGTATTATATTCGTATTCTTCCTGGGGATCGTGTAACGGTCGAGATTTCACCGTATGACCTTAGTCGTGGTCGAATCAGTTACCGCGCAAAATAAGTTTTTCCGTTGTGGTTTGTTGCCGCCCGGTTTGATAATAGAGGAAAGCATGAAAGTTCAGGCATCGGTCAAGAAAATTTGTAGCAAATGCCGTGTTATTCGCCGTAAGGGAATTGTCCGTGTGATTTGCGAAAACCCACGCCACAAGCAGCGTCAAGGCTGATGATGGCTGCGGCACTGTAAGAGGAGGCTTGGTTTGGCTCGTATTTCGGGAGTGAACATTCCCACGCAGAAACGCGTGGAGATTGCTCTGACATATATTT
>WFOJ01000183.1 GCA_015488125.1 Mariprofundaceae bacterium | reverse complement strand
GGACTTTGATCAATCTACTACGAAAAAGCGAATATTGGCCAAATATTCGCCCTGTTGTTGTTAAATAGCGCTGCTATTCGCCGCCAACAGGTCGTATATTTGACTCAATCCCGCTATTTCTCGTGACGATTGCCAAAGCCCGACAGACTCCTAGGCAGAGAGGCATGGAGCGGTATAAGTCTTATAGGTCGTATATGTCCTATGGGACTTGTACCACGCTGTTCTGCCTTCAGTCGCCTCGACGCTCACTTGTTAAGCAAGCATGAGTGAGGATCGCTCCACTTCCCTGTTGTGGACGGTTGTTTCTCCCATTGAGGCGATTAACGATGATAACCGCGAAGCTGTGGTTCGTTGGCTCTCCGAGCGCAGCAGCGTACTGATCTGGTTCAGTTCGATTGTCACCGGTTCGGTGATGTTGCTGACCTTGTTTGGTCATTCTCCTGGTTTTAATAACACAGGCAGCCTGACCCTGCTGCTGTCACTGTTACTCATGTTTTTTTCCATCCTCAGCAATCTTGTTTGCGTATGGCAAATTCCCAAATGGAAATATGCCGTTGCTACCGGCCTGATCAGCAATGGCCGGGTGATGGTCTGGAATATTGAAATAAC
Source organism: Mariprofundaceae bacterium (assembly GCA_015488125.1). GTDB lineage: Bacteria > Pseudomonadota > Zetaproteobacteria > Mariprofundales > Mariprofundaceae > AB-137-C09. The sequence goes on along the minus strand of WFOJ01000183.1, from coordinate 9,716 downwards.
GTCATGGCTGTCACTGGTGAGTTTTCTTGCTGCTCTGGTGCTGGCTGTGTCGGGTAATAGCCTACCCTGAGGATTGCAGGAATTGGCGAGCTGTTGTCGCGTGGCAGTAGGCGGACAGTATCGCAGGCACGTGAATGATACCACTTTACGTCCAAGACGGCGTTGTCTGACCAACAAGCTGAAGTGAATACGGTTTACATGATGTGAGCCGGAGACAGAATGCAGCCACACAAAGATATAACCCAAAACAGGAGAGCGTTATAGATGACTGTGAATGTTTGGTGGACGATCAGTGGCCGCGTACTTGTTTTATTGGCGATCACGGGTCTGATGAGCGGCTGTGTGACTTCGGCCATTGTCGGCGGTGCTGCCGTTGGCAGTCATGCCGTTTTTGATCATCGTCCTGTTGGCCGACAGATTGATGATCAGACCATTGCGGCTAAAATTGATGCTCGGCTGATTACCGAAAAGAATATGCCATCGCGCTGGATCAGTGTCGAAGTCATCAATGGTGTGGTGACGCTGACCGGTTTTTTGCCAACGCCTGAACAGATTGATCGAGCTGTGTATATTTGTCAGACCACGGAAGGTGTGCAGCAGGTGCGCAATGAACTGGAAGTTGGTTCTCCGAGTATTGGCGCACTGGTGACCGATGCATGGATTACCACGCAGGTGAAAACCCGCTTGCTGGCAGACAAGAACGTCAGTGGCAATTCGTTCCATGTTGAAACCGTTAACGGTCGTGTTTATTTGCAAGGCGTGGCTGCTTCGGAGGAAGAAGTTCGTCGGGCCATCGAGATTACTCGCACCACTCGTGGCGTGACAGCTGTGGTGGATATGATGAGCGTTAAGGAGAACCATTGAGCGAGTTCTCTCCTTCACTGGAAGAGGTTGTCGCGCTGCGTCGGCACTGGGCTGACGCGGGTTTGATTGTCGTTTTCACCAATGGCTGCTTTGATCTGTTGCACCCTGGTCATGTGCGTTACCTGACCGATGCCAGAGCGCTGGGTGATCGGCTGATTGTGGGGCTGAATGACGATGATTCTGTGCGTCGCCTGAAGGGTGATGATGCATATTGCCCGCGTCCGCTGAACACGCTGGAGGATCGCCTTTGCATGCTGAAGGCATTGCGTGCTGTTGATGTTGTGCTGCCTTTTGCGGAAGACACGCCGTTGCGCGTGATCAAGGCACTATTGCCGGATGTATTGGTCAAGGGTGGTGATTACAGCGAAGCAAACATTGTTGGTGCCCGTGAGGTGCGCAACAAGGGTGGCGAAGTGCGTATCATCCCTTTTGTTGGCAATTATTCCTCGACAGGTTTGATCCGTCGTATTCAGGCAGCGGGCAAACAGGCTTGCGATGCCTGAACTGCGTATTGTTGCCGATGAGCATATCTGGCAGGCAGGCACAGCATTTGCCCATTTTCCGGGATATGAGACGAGCTTGCAAACAGTGGCTGCGGATGCCATTACCCCCGAAATTGTTCGGGATGCTGATGTCCTGCTGGTTCGTTCATCAACAAAAGTGGATGCGGCGCTGCTGGCAGGTTCATCGGTGCGCTTTGTGGCCACTGCTACTATTGGCTTTGATCATGTCGATACTGAATGGCTCAGGCGGCAAGGCATTGCCTTCAGTACCGCAGCAGGCAGTTCCACTGATGCTGTGCTGGAGTATATGACAACGGTTTTACTTCATCTGCATCATTGCGGACGAATGAATCTGGATCGCGATACGTTGGGGGTGATCGGTGTTGGCCGCATTGGTGGCGGCCTGTTGCCGCGTTGTCAGGCACTGGGGCTGAAAACGCTGTGTAACGATCCACCAAGAGCCAGCAGCGAACCGGATGTGCCGTTTCACGCGCTGGATGAATTATTGCGCACAGCCGATGTGTTGACCTTACATACCCCGTTAACCCGTGCAGGCAGGTATCCCAGCTTTCATTTGCTGGATGCAGCGGCGCTGGCTGCATTCCAGGGTAAGGGGATCATCAATGCCGGGCGCGGCGCCTGCGTCGATAACACAGCTCTGCTGGACTGGCTGAATGCCTCGCCTGATCGCTGGGCCGTGCTTGATTGCTGGGAACACGAGCCGCAAGTCATGATGGAACTTGTTCGTCATCCAGGGGTTGTTATTGCCACCCCCCATATTGCCGGGCATTCGCTGGATGGCAAAGCGGCTAACACCGAATATGTTTACCGTGATCTTTGTACCTTTCTTGGCGTCACTGCCAGTTGGCAAGCATCCACCTTCCTGCCTGCGGCGCGCAAGCCCTTGTACAGTAAAAACAGTGATGATATGTATGAAGTCCTGTATGATATGGCCATCACGGACTATCCAGTGATCAATGATCATAGAGCAATGAAGACCTGGGCCAGTGGCAAGCGTGACTGTTTTGCGGCAGCTTTTCGGGCGTATCGTCGTCATTATCCTGTTCGTCGGGGCTGGCATGCATGCCCATGGCGGGTAGCACACGAAAACTGGCATGCTGTGATAAAAGTCCTTGGTTTTGCATTACCTATAAAACCATTAATATTTAATGGTTAAGCAATAAATTAAAAACATCAAACTTTTCAAGTTGTTAGCTTGATGATCATGAATGTTTTTCTAATGGGTGTAATATTTCTCCTTGATTTGACATGAAAATTCCCCATCATGACCCGCGTTTTCCGTTGGAGTGTGCCCAGAGTCAGGCGCTTGCAGTCAGGTGTCAGGGGAATCAGGAAAGAGGAGCGTGTATATGAAAAGAATAAAAACAGGGATCCTTGGCCTGCTGTTCGCGGTTGCTCTGTTCCCTGTGATGAATACAGGTGGCGTATTCCTGGAGGTTGGTATCAATCCGGCTTATGGTGCAGAGAAGGCCGGTATGGAGCAGGTTCAACTGATCATGAAGAAGTTGCGCGCCTCTATGTCCAGTATGAAAGATTTTGATGAACTGGAAAAGGCAGGTATGCCCAAAAAGGATGTGGATCGCATGCGTCGCGCCATGCAGCAGAAAATTGAAAAGCTGACCAGTGAGGCAGTTGATCTAATTCGGGCGCTGTAACGAATTTCAAAACCGTGCGAAGCGGTTGAATCCGTGTGGCATGAATGATAAAAAAGCGCGTTCGTCATGAATGCGCTTTTTTTATGTGCTGACCATGAGGAGTTCTCTTGAATACACAGATACATCATCGCTTTTGGCAACTGGAGCAGCAATTATTGCGGGCGCTGACGGGTAAGCGGGACGTTGTACGCGCCTTGCTCAACTGCCTGCTTGCGGGAGGGCATCTTCTTATCGAAGATGTGCCCGGCGTTGGCAAAACAACACTGGCCCAGGCCCTGGCGGCCAGTTTACACAGTGATTTTGGCCGCATCCAGTTCACCGCTGATTTGTTGCCTGCAGATATTGTGGGGGTTGAGATCTATGATCCTGCCAAACAGTCATTCAGCTTTCACCCTGGGCCGATTTTTCATCATATTGTCCTGGCTGACGAGATTAACCGCGCCACCCCCAAGGCGCAATCCGCCCTGCTTGAGGCCATGGCCGAAGGGCAAATCAGTATCGAGCGGGAGACTCATGCCCTGCCGCAGCCATTTTTGGTGCTGGCCACGCAAAATCCCCAGGAACATCTGGGAACGTTCCCTCTGCCTGAATCACAACTGGATCGTTTTTTTATGCGTATCGCCATTGGCTATCCTGATCGTGATGCTGAACGTCGTATTTTGCTCGGTGAGGCAGGCCGTGCGCAACTGTCTTCATTTGAGGCGATCACCTCGTGGGACGAGGTGGAGCAGGCGCGAAGCGAAGTGATGGCCGTTGCTGTCAGTGATGCTGTCATGGATTATCTGCTTGATCTGCTGGCTTTGACACGCAATGGCGAATGGCTGGATCAGGGGGCATCGCCACGTGCCGGACGCGATGTTTTGCGTGCGGCACAGGCCAATGCCTGGCTGAATGCACAAGCCTATGTCACGGCGGCAGATATTCAGCAGGTGTGGTTGCCAACGCTTGCCCATCGGGTCATCTCTCAGGGTGATACAGCGGTTGCCCTGCAACGTATTGTGGAACAACGCCCCGTCCCGGCCTGATGGCTTATGATCCTGCCGATCTGCGGCTGCCACCATGGTTGCTTCGCAGTCTGGATGTTCTTGTTGGTCTGCGCCTGCCTTTACCGGCAGGCTGGTCGCTGGGTATGACACGACCCGGGGCAGTCATGCTGACATCTTTACTGGGGGTATGGGCAGCGGCATTTTATTCGGGCAATAACCTGTTGTACCTGTGCGGTGCCATGCTGGTGATGATTGCGCTGGGCGGTTTATGGCAGGGTTTTAGCGTGTTGCGCCAATGCCCGGATATCTGCGCTGCCTTGCCAGAATGGCTGGAAGCCGGTTCGCCACTGGTGGTGCGGCGGGCTACGGCCGGTAGCGGCAGCATCACAGCAAAGGTGCAGATTACTGGTGAAGGATGGCAGTTGCAATGGTGGCGTGGATCCGCACATGCACATGTGTCGGGTCGTTTGCTGGCACCACAGCGGGGGATGTTGCGCACACGTCGTTTGCGATTGAGTACCGCCGCGCCGATTGGCATGTGGCAGTTATCCCACAGCATAAGCACAAGCATTGATTTGCCCGTGCTTCCCCGTCCCGTCGCGCTCCCTCAACAGGCATTGGCTGCCGTCAGCAGCGATCCCTCGCGTCAGCTACAGGATGGCGATGATTTTCAGGAATTGCGCGGCTATGTTCGTGGTGATGCACCAGCGCGTATTCACTGGCGCAAAGCCGGCGGAGATAGTCAGCAGTGGCGCGTCAAACGCTTTGCACAACCCGAAGTGCGACATGTCGCGGAGAGTCTGACACTTGATTTGCGTTTGCCCGCACATGCCAGTATGGCCGATTTTGAACGCTTGCTCGGCATGGCCTGGTACTGGCTGAAATCTCGCTGGCAACAGCCGTTGATCTGCAAGATGATCATTGGCCAACAATGTTTTTCACCCGACGATGAAGATTGGCCGCGTTCGTGCCTGAAAGCTCTGGCTGAGGCGCAACCACAGCAGCAGCCGCCTGTTGCCCGATGTGGATTGTTGTTAACACTGGTGCGCGAATGATTGTCAGCGAACCATTTCGCCATGATATGTTGCGTGCTGAACGCCTGACGTTGGCTGTGTTGCTTAGCGGTGTGGCTTCGCTGGCGCTGTCTGATTTTGTCAGTCCGGTGTATTGGTTGATTACTGTGGTGATCGCCAGTTTGCGTTGGTGGCGTGGTCCTGGCTTTGCGCTAAGCGAGCTACAGGCCAGCATGATTGGCTGGTTGGGGTTTCTCTGGGTGGGCCTTGAATTGACGATGGGACGCCCGTGGGCGGTTGCCTTTACCGATTTTATGCTGATTCTGGCGCTGGCCGTTGCTGTGGAGGCGGCAACGCCACGTAACCATTTACATCGCCTGCTGACGGCAACCTTTCTGGTGCTGGCGGCGGCTGTGCTGACAGATTCCTTTTTTTTGATCATACCGTTGATCTGCTGGTTATGGTTGATGTGGCGAGCCTCGGTATGCCTGTATTCCCAGGGGATGCACGAATATATTGAGGCTCCACCACTTCGCCATGATCTGCGGTTGATGTTGCTGCTGGTGGCAGGAACGGGTCTGCTGTTTGTATTGATGCCTCGTTTTGATCATCATAGTGCCCTGACAGGCGTTCAACCACGCATGAAAACCGGTGGTTTCAGCGATCAGGTCGAAATTGGTTCATTCGCCCGTAAGCTGGATACCCGCGTGGCTTTTCGCATTGAAGCTGTGAATATGACACCGCAACGTTTTCGTCAATTGATGATGGGCCGCTATTGGCGAGGTGTCACACTAAGTCGTTACAATGGTCGAAGCTGGCAACGCCTGCACGTACCGGTTGGGCAACGGTGGTCAATTCATCAGAATGTGCAGCTTGCCGCCGTTCAGGCTGGTCATGATATTCACCTTGTGATGTACCGCGAAGCCAGTGATCATGCCTATATCTTTCTACCTGATGGTCTTGCCTCCATTCGTCGTATGCCTTTTAGCGGCGAAATCAATGTACAGGGCGATGCCCGTTTTCGCCAGCCACCATCGCGACGTTTGCGCTTGCATATGCGCTTAAGTCAGCAGCGTGTCGGTACGCTGAGGCTGGCCCCACCTGTAGCCGAGGAACGCAGCCGTCGTCATATCCCGCCACAATTGCGGCAATGGCTGCATCAGGTGCTGGGTGAGCAAGCGCAACCTACGCTGGCCAGTCTGTTGCGCCTGCAACAGAGGCTGAAAACATGGACCTATGATCTCAACGCACCCATTGATGATGCACATCCGATCGTTTCCTTTTTACAATTGCGACGCGGGCATTGTGAACTGTATGCCACACTACTGGCGCTGGCCGCACGTGAACTTGGTTTTCCAGCCCGGATTGTGAATGGCTATTATGGTGGTGAATGGAACGAACGCGGGCAGTTTTTGATTGTCCGGCAGCAACAAGCACATAGCTGGACAGAGGTCTGGGTGAAGGGTCACTGGGTGCGGCTGGACGCCACACCGCCCTCGCGCTGGCAGCTTTCCGGTGTGCGCTTTCCCCAGTTGGATGATATATGGGAAAGCATTCGCTTAAGCTGGTACCGTTATATACTGGAATTCCAGAATGATGACCGCATGAATCTTTATCGTCAGCTTGTGTCCTGGCTGAAGGGCATGCTTCCCCGTCTACTCCTGTTGCTGCTTGCCGGTGCAGCGCTGTGGTGGGGCTGGTTGTTCTGGCGACAACGCCATTCCGCCGTTCGCCTGCATGCGCAATGGCGTGTTGTTGATCGTTGGTTGCAGCAACATCAGGTGCAGCGCCAGCCCTGGCAACCATTGCGCCTGCTGCCAGCGCCAGCGGCTATTGATGCACAGCGCTGGCAGGCATGGCTGCAACAATGGGAAGCCCAGCGCTACGACCCCGCCCAGCGCCCCTGGAGCCGCCGCGAACTAAAGCAAAAGCTACGCGAGCTGGAGTAGGCATAACACACCGGATTAATTTTTCTCTCGGCTATATATAGTCGCTTTGTGGTGATACATTGCTGGTTTTCTGTAAGGCAGTAATGCTTTGCTCGCAGGCCTGAGGAAGTGGTATGCCGTCAGCCAGCAGCGCGGCGATGGCTGCGGCAATCCGGCAACCTGTGCCATGTGCTCGCTGCTTGCTCCAGCGTTGGCGCGGGTGCGTGAATACATGCACATTCCCTGATGGTTCCAGCAACAGATCACGCAATTGCGCTGTTTTGGCATGTCCTCCTTTAAGTAGCACAGCACAGCGGCAACGCAGCAGCAACTGACTGGCCAGCTCCAGTTCATCATCAGAGGCGGACATACCAGTTAGCACAGCCGCTTCATCAAGGTTTGGGGTGATCACTGTGGCTAGCGGCAGCAAATGCTCCAGCAGGGTATCTGTCGCGGCGGGATCCAGCAAACGACGGCCACTGCTGGCCACCAGCACCGGATCAACCACCACTACGCCTCGCTGGTGGCGTTGCCTTAGTACATCGCTGACAAGCGTAATATGCGAAGCATCCCACAGCATCCCTGTTTTGACAGCTTTGACATGGTAATAATCAAAGATGGCGTCTAGTTCTGCCCGTAATTGTGTCAGTGATACGGGTTCGATATGCCGGATGGTGTCAGGATTTTGAGCAGTCAACGCCGTTATGACTGAGCATCCATGTTGATGGTAGCGATGAAACACGCGCAAATCCGCCTGAATGCCGGCGCCACCGCAACTATCCGAACCACCGATGGTCAGGCAGCAGTCGGGGCGTTCCATTGCTTCACCAGCAGGCGCGCTTGCGCCTCAATATCTTCAACAGAAAACAAGCCGGAAATCACCGCTGCCGCATCTACACCGCATGCCATGACTTCCGGCAAGCGTTCCGCCGTGATGCCACCAATGGCGCAGATGCGGGCATCGGGAAACATTTGCCTCGCCTTGTGCAAACGGGGAATGCCCATCACCGGCACATCCGGTTTGCTGCGTGAGGCATATACTGCGCCAAAAGAGAGATAATCCACATCGCAGGTCAGCACATGCCTGGCCCAGGCGGCATCAGCCCGGCAGGTCACGCCCAGCAACATATGCTCACCAAGCGTCTGACGCAACGATTCCAGGGATGAAATATCAGCGCGCCCAAGATGCACCCCATCGGCCAGACAGGCTTTGGCCAGTTGAATAGAATCGTTGACGATGAGCGTACAATCATAGTTGTCACACAAGGCACGCAGGGCCTGGGCTTCCTTGCGGGCACGATGAAAGCCCTGTTTTTTGTTGCGGTACTGAATCAGTCGCAGGCCACCGCGCATGGCAGCTTCGGCTTTTGCCAGCATATCCTGCAGGCTCAGCGCTGATGGCAAAATACCATAGATACCGCCGGGAAATTGACGCATACATTAAACCTCTTGTAGTAAAAAACTGACCGTTCCGGGTAAATCCTGCGCCAGTAGCAGGGCCAACAGATAGACTGAAAGCCTTGGCTGAGTTACCGCAGGTGGATGAGCTGGCAGGGTGAGCGAATGTTCAGGGAATGATATGGCGCGCGCGCGCCTGTCAGTTTCCACCACCATATCCGCGATCAGGCCAGGTAACTGCCGCCAGTGTTTGCCGCTGTTGTGCCATCGTTGCTGTTGATGCCTGGCTGCCTGTTGCATGTGTTGCCATAACTCCGGCCATACATGCAGGTAAAGCGGCAATAAACGGGCAATAACAGGGATGCGAGAAGCAAGCGGCCACAATACAGGCAAAGTGATCAAGCGGGAGAGCAGCATCGCCGCATACACCATCGCCGCCAGATGCACAGCCAACAACAGGCCGTTGTTCACACCTTCACGGCTCACGGGGATTCCCGGTATGAAAAAGGTACCGGGTGTGAACAGCATATGCAACAGCAGCAATGGCAACAGCAGCCAGCGCAGCAGGCGCCAGCCTTGCCGGATCGGCTGTGCTGTTCCCTGCTGATCATATAACAGCATGATGGCAGCCAGCAACTGAACAATAGCAACGTTCAGCCACTGATTGACAGCAATATGCAGTAACCAAAGCGATGCCAGCACGAGCTGGCATGTGGCATTATTCAAAGCACGTGCATGCGATTCAGCGTTTATGTGTTCAGCCAACTGCGTATGCGGGCGAACAGGGAACAAATAGCTGACCACAAACGCGGCAGCAGCCAGATCAGCAGCAGTACAAAAAGTATCAGCAGCGGGCAGAACAACAGTGGATAATGCAGTGCCGTCCACAGGCCACCAACAACAGCCATATCTTCGGCAATGGATGCACTCCAGTTGCTGACTGGCTCTGGTGAGGCGTTGATCAGCACTCGGCTGCCAGCCTTGGCAGCATGCGTAGCGCCGGTGATGGCGCCACCGAGTAAACCGGCGGTGATAGCCATTGCCGGATCAACATCGCCAACGGCGGCTGCCGCCAGCATGGCACCAGCGGGAATACGGATAAAGGAATGCAGTGCATCCCAGCTACTGTCCACGCCGGGGATTTTATCAGCAAAGAATTCCACAACATACATCAACCCTGCTGCCGCAATAACCAGTGGATCCTGCAAGACCAGCAATTCCGTCGGCAGGGTCATGTAGCCCATCGACCCCATCAGGCCGAGCATCAACACGGCTGCATAAAGGTTCAGGCCGCTTGCCCAGGCAAGCCCCATGCTCATGGCCAGCGTTGAGGTCAGCTCAGCGAAGG
>WFOJ01000182.1 GCA_015488125.1 Mariprofundaceae bacterium | reverse complement strand
TCCGCATCCGCTTGCTCCAACCGCTTGCAAATCCAATCCTGTACCTCATTCTTCTTCCTGGCCATTGCGTCATCCTCCTTCTGTTGATCTTCTCAAAACCAGAAGAATGACGCAGTGGCCGCCTGCCTCAATCCCTTCATACACCACGAAGCGGGACACTAACGCGATGGTTGACGGCGAATAGCAGCGCTATTTAACAAAAGCAGGGCGAATATTTGGCCAATATCCGATTTTTCGCAGTAGATTTGTCAAAGTCCGACAGGCTCCTAGCATACGGCAAAACTTTCCAGGTAAAGGGGTGCAAATGACAGAATCAACAAGGCTCAACACAACGGAAAAGCGGGCAACTATCTCCCTGGCTGGGATTTTTGGCCTGCGCATGATGGGCTTGTTCCTGATTTTACCCGTGTTTTCCACCTATGCGCATGGCCTGAAAGGGGCGGCGGCGCATCCTGAGCTGGTGGGGATTGCCCTGGGCGCTTACGGGCTGACACAAGCCTTGCTGCAAATTCCTTTTGGTATGCTTTCCGATCGCTGGGGGCGTAAGCCGGTGATTGCTACTGGCTTGCTGTTATTTGCCGCAGGCAGTGTGGTAGCTGCACTTTCGGACAATATTGTTGGCGTCTTGATCGGGCGTATCATCCAGGGATCAGGGGCGGTGGCAGCAGCAGTGATTGCGCTGACAGCCGATTTAACACGGGATGAACACCGCACCAAAGCCATGGCCACCATTGGCATGACCATCGGTGTGTCGTTTGCCGTGTCCATGGTGCTTGGCCCGATTCTTGATCAGTGGATTGGCGTTGCCGGCATTTTCTGGCTGACGGGCGCGCTGTCGCTGGTATCCATTCTGGTGCTTTACACGCTGGTACCTGATCCTCACCAATCGCACCATCACAGTGATTCAGAGGTAACACCAGCCTTGTTTGGCCGCATGTTGCGGGATGCCAACTTGTTGCGCCTGGATTTTGGTGTATTGTGCCTGCATGCGTCGCTGACGGCATTGTTCGTGGTCATGCCGCTGATGCTGGCTGACCCGACTCATGCCTTGCTGGCGCAGGCGGATCAGTGGAAGCTGTATCTCCCGGTGATGTTACTGGCCTTTGTCGGCATGGTGCCATTGATTATTATTGCTGAATCAAAGCGCAAGATGAAACAGGTGTTTGTGCTGTCAATTGGCCTGCTGATCATCGCCTGTCTATTGCTGACCTGGGGGCAGCACAGCCTGTTCATGGCGGCGCTGGCGCTATTCATCTTCTTCCTTGGCTTTAACACCCTGGAAGCCAGTCAACCGTCACTGGTATCGAAGTTTGCGCCTGCTGCCGCCAAGGGGACGGCGATTGGCATTTTCAACACCAGTCAGTTTTTTGGCGCCTTTGTCGGCGGCTTGCTGGCCGGTTTGATTTACCAGCCGGCAGCACAAAACTATGGCACCGTGTTCATGCTGGTGGCAGGCTTGCTGGCGGTATGGCTGGTGGTGGCGCTGACCATGTCGCAACCGCCATTTCTGGCCAGCCGTGCACTGCCAGTGCAGGTAGCTGACGAAGCGGAGGCCAAAGCCCTGGCTGATGCCTTGCTGGCCATCCCTGGGGTAGCCGAAGTCGATATTATTATTGAAGAAGCAACCGCCTATTGCAAGGTGGATAGCAAGGTGGTGGACGAAAAGGCCATGCGCATTGCCGTTGCCGTGGGCTAAGGACGGAACTCATGGAAGAAACATTCGAAAAATTATTGTGGAGTACGCGCTATATTGTATTGCTGGCGGTGTTCTCCTCGCTGGCAGCCATGCTTTTGCTGTTTGTGTTGTCGGCAATGGATATGGTGCATCTTGTCAGCATGTTTATTGATGTCACTTTTCTGGGGGTGGAACATGAGGATTTTCACGTTACTGCGGTAAGCCATATTATTACTGCCGTGGATGATTTTTTGCTGGCCATCGTGTTACTGATTTTTGCCATGGGCATGTATGAATTGTTCATCAGTGATATTGATGTTGCCCGGGAAGAACGTAACGCCGCAAAAATCCTGATGATTCACAGTCTTGATGACCTGAAAGACCGCCTTGGCAAAGTTATTTTGATGATTCTGATCGTCGCCTTCTTCAAAAATGTGCTGCATGTTCACTTTGATGACCCGCTGAATATTCTGTACATGGGCGCTGGTATTTTCTTTGTCTCGCTGGCCAGTTATTTCAGCCACAAGGCAGGCTCGCACGATAAGCCGTGAACATATCGCAGGGTCGCCTTTACCATCGCATCCTTGATGCAATCCATGTGCTGGCCACCCTGCTGGTGGTTGCGCTTTCCCTGTGGGAAGGCGCGCAGGAGTGGATGCACTTGTCCGCGCTGGGCTTTTTTCTGCTCAGCTATGGCGTCAATGGTCATGCCAGCGGCAACTGGCGACTGTATCTGCGCAAGAACTGGCTGGATTTGTTTCTCATTGTGCTGGTCACCACACCGCTGTTGCGATTGCTGGTGCTACTAAATATCAGCGGCCTGCTGCCAGCGCTGCGACTGGGCGTACTGTTTCATCTTAACCGCCGTCGCCTGCTGGATTTGATTGTGTTGTCTCAGGAGAGCGCACCGGTAGCTTTGGCTGTTGTATGCGTGCTGGTGTTTATTTTCGGCGCTTCCACCTATGCCTTTGAGCATGGTCATAATCCGGCATTTTCGACGCTGGATAATGCCTTGTGGTGGGCCATTGTAACGCTGACGACTGTTGGCTATGGGGATATTGTCCCCGTTACTGCCGGTGGCCGCATCACAGCCGTGATGAATATGATTTTTGGCATTCTTATTTATTCGCTGGCCATTGCCAATTTCACCCGGCTGATTGAAGAACACAGCGAATTACGCAAACGCGAGCGTGAACAGGCCAAAGCAGCGCATCACAGCACACCAACGATGGAGGAACATCATGATTAAAAATGTGATTATCGTCATGCTACTGGGCATTATCGGCTGGCTGGTGTGGTTGATTGAAAACGATGACAGCCGCTATAATCCCACCAAGAAAACGGTAAAGGAAAAAATGCATGAAACGGTGATTGAAAGTAAGGAAAAAACCCTTGAAGGCCTGCAAAAAGCAGGAAAAATCATCAACGAAACCAGCACCAAACTGCTCGAGGAAGAACGCGCGCGTCAACAGGCGGAACAACACCAGTAATGGCCTTGCTGATTCGTGAGGATTGCATCAATTGCGCGGTTTGCGAGATTGAGTGTCCGAATCTTGCCATTTCAGAGGGCGATGTGGTGTATGAAATCGACCCGCAGCTATGCACGGAATGCGTTGGCCATTTTGATGAACCGCAATGCGTGCGCATTTGCCCCATTGATTGCATTATTCCCGACCCGCAACGGCGAGAATCCGAAGCTGTGCTGTACCAGCGTTATTTGCAATTAACAGGAAAGCAGGAGAGCGCCCCATGAGTGGACGATTGTTTATCATTTCCGGTCCCTCTGGCGCAGGCAAGTCCAGTCTGTGTCAGGCCTTGCTTGAACGCTGTCCCAGGCTTCGTCTGGCTGTTTCCTGCACCACCCGGCAGCCACGCCCGGGAGAAAAAGATGGCGTTAACTACCATTTTCTTGATGCTGCCAGCTTTGATGACGCCATAGCCCGGGATGATTTTCTGGAATGGGCGCATGTTCACGGTCAACGCTATGGCACTAGGCGCAGCGATGTGCTGGCCAGCATGGCTGCGGGTGAGGATGTGTTACTGGAGATTGACTGGCAGGGCGCAGCCACAGTCGCGGCCAAATTACCGGAGGCGGTGCGTATTTTTATTCTGCCGCCTGATCTGGCTACGCTGCGTCAGCGTCTTCAGGCACGCGCCCAGGATGATGCCAGCGTGATCGAGCGTCGGGTGCAGGCGGCTGAAGAAGAAATATCGCACGCCAATGAAGCGCACTATCAACTGGTCAACGATGATTTTGATGCCACGCTGGCACAGCTCATGAAGATTATCACTGCCTGATGCCGCTGCTCGCCAATATTCCCCCGCTAAAAAAACGGCGCACCAAAATTATTGCCACCATCGGCCCTGCCTGCGAGGCACCGGAGCGCTTGCGCGAGATGTTCATCATCGGAGTGGATGTATTCCGTCTGAATATGTCGCATGGGGATCATGCCACGCATCAACGCAATTACACCATGATTCGGCAGCAGGCAGAGCGGGAAAACCGTCATATCACCATTCTTGCCGATTTATGTGGGCCGAAGATTCGCTGTGGCGAATTCCGCGATGGCCGAACACAGTTGATTGATGGCGACGAAGTGGTGGTGACCACCGAAGCGGTATTGGGTGATCGCTATCTGATTCCCTCGCAATATGCTGCTCTGCCACAGGATGTGGAGCCAGGGCAACGTATTCTGCTGAATGACGGTCTACTGGAGCTGCGGGTACTGACGATTGATGGGCAACGCGTGCGTTGTCAGGTGGTGCACGGAGGCGAGCTTAGCGATCACAAGGGCATCAATCTGCCGGATTCAGTCGTTTCGGCAGCAGCGATGACAGACAAGGATCGGCGCGATGCGCGCTTTGCGCAGCAACTGGGTGTGGATTTTCTGGCGCTTTCCTTCGTGCGTTCAGCTGATGATGTGCAGCTGCTGCGTCACTATATTGATGATGCTAACATCGGTATTATCGCCAAGATTGAACGCCCTGAAGCTTTGCAGCAGGCCGAAGCCATTACTGCTGCTGCCGACGGCATTATGGTGGCCAGAGGCGATCTGGGCGTTGAAATTCCGGCAGAACAAGTACCGCTGGCACAGCAAATGCTGATTGATACCGCACGCCGCCTGGACAAGCCGGTGATTGTGGCCACCCAGATGCTGGAATCCATGATGCACCACCCCCGGGCTACCCGCGCCGAGGTCACCGATGTGTTTCACTCCGTCAATGATGGTACTGATGCCGTGATGCTCTCTGCTGAAACGGCTGCCGGTCGTTATCCGATGCAGGCGGCATCGGCCATGGATCGTATTATCCGTTATGCCGAAGCCTGTTTGTGGGAACAATCCGGCTTCGCTCGCTTGACGCCAGTGCCGCCACAGGGAACGCATGCCATCGCTCCCGGTGATGCACTGGCTGAAGCCATGGCCTTGATGTCGCGCCGCCTGATGGTGCGGGCGGTGGTGGTTTTTTCGCCAACAGGGGTGACGGCCAGAGCCATGGCGGCAGCCAGACCGGAAGCGCCCATGCTGGCGGTGTCGCCATCTGCCCGTGTCTGCCGACGGCTGAACCTGCTGTGGGGAGTCATCGCTGTGCAAGCCGATGAGGCACAGATGCAGCAACCCTGCGCGCTTGCTTCGACACTGACCAAACGTTTTGCGCTGGCCGCTGCGGGTCAAAGCATACTGCTGGTGCGCGGCTTTCACAGACTGGCAGAAAAAAATACCCCGACCATCACCATTGTCACGGTTCATTGACCTCTCTGACCGGAAAACGGTGATGTCTTCTGGCAATATCGACGAACAGTTCAGGATGCTGCGAGCGTCCTGCCCAGGGCACTAATATGGCCAAAACACACTATGTTTGCCAAAACTGCGCCGCTGAGCTTGGCAAATGGGCCGGCCAGTGTCCGGAATGTGGCGCCTGGAACAGCATCAGCGAGCAGCAGCAACCACTGCCTGCGCGGGCAACATCGGCTTCATCGGCGCTGGATGTTACGCCGATTACAGCCGTGCAGAACGGCCAGCGCGAGCAGCGCTACAGCACCCATATTGAAGAACTTGATCGCGTGCTGGGCGGCGGCCTGGTCACTGGTTCGGCCGTGCTGATGGGCGGCAGCCCTGGCATCGGCAAATCCACCTTGCTGTTACAGGCTGCCGCCAAACTGGCGGCACATAGTGGCAACACGCTGTACATCACCGGCGAGGAGTCGGCTGAACAGGTGGCCTTGCGTGGCCAGCGCATCAAAGCCAGTGATCAGCAGTTGCAATTGCTCGCCTGCTGTGAGCTGGAAGCCATGATAGCTACCATTGCGCGTCAAAAACCCTGTGCCGTGATTATGGATTCCATCCAGACCACCGTTAGCAATCGTCTGAGCAGCGCACCGGGAACTGTCTCGCAGGTACGCGATTGTGCTTCGGCGCTGATTCAGCAGGCCAAACAGCTTGGTCACGCCCTGATTCTGGTGGGCCATGTGACCAAGGATGGAGCGCTGGCCGGGCCGCGTGTGCTGGAGCATATGGTCGATGCCGTACTCTATTTTGAAGGTGACCGGGGCCATGCGCATCGCATTGTGCGGGCGGTTAAAAACCGCTTCGGCCCGGCTGGTGAAATCGGCGTGTTTGAAATGAGCGATCGGGGGTTGCACGGTATTCGCGATGCCTCACGCCTGTTTCTTGCCGAACGTCATGCGGATACTTCCGGTTCGGTGGTACTGGCCTGCATCGAAGGCACTCGCCCCTTGCTGGTGGAGGTACAGGCGCTGGTTGCCAAAACCGTCTATGCCACCCCCAAACGCTCGGCCGTTGGTGTTGACGTGAATCGCGTCAGCATGCTGACAGCGGTGCTGGAGCGGCGTATCGGTATTCCACTGGCGGCGCATGATGTATATATCAACGTCGCTGGCGGCGCGAAAATCATCGAGCCTGCGGCTGATCTGGCCATTTTGCTGGCTGTGCTGTCCGCCTTTTATGACCGCCCGCTGCCTGTGGATGGTGCTGTGTTTGGTGAAGTTGGCCTGACAGGAGAATTGCGTGCCGTGGCGCAGCCGGAGGCCAGAGTCAAGGAGATGCAACAGCTTAACTTCCGCCGCGTACTGCTGCCACAAGCCAATGTGCAACGCCTGCAGGAATCCTCGCTGGTCACCCCGGGGCTGCATGTACAGGCGGCACGATCACTGGCAGAGATGGCCCGGCTGGCATTTACCACTGCTTCCTGAACTGATACCTGAATTAGGCGCACTGTTTGGCGCTGCGCTGTTATCAGCCACGCTATTCCCCGGTGGTTCCGAGGCCTTGCTGCTGCTGGCAGTGCAACACACCCATGCACCATGGCTCTGTGTCGGCGCGGCCACGGCGGGCAATCTTGCTGGCAGTCTGCTGACCTATGCCATGGGACTGGCTGGCCTGCGGGCATGGCATCATATACCACCACGCTTTCACTTCTCCCGCCGTCATCTGGTCAGGGCAAGACGCTGGTTCCGTCACTATGGCGGCGGGTCATTGCTGTTTGCCTGGCTGCCGCTGATCGGCGATCCCCTATGTCTGGTGGCTGGCATGCTGCGCTACCCGATAACGCTGTTTATCCTGTTCACCGGCCTGGGTAAACTGGGCCGCTACGCCCTGCTTGCCAGCTTGTGACGATGCTTGCGATCACAGACGTTTTTGATACACTACCCCACGAAACCTGCCCGCAAGATCGTTATACGTCCGGAGCACATGCATGGGTGGCACGGCTGGCACATAGCCAGCCAGACCGCTTTCCACACACAAACAGGCATCAGCTTTCAGTCGGCAAGCAGCCTGCTTCAGCAAAGTACGCATACAACGCAGCCCGTCGCCACGATCCGTCAATGCTTGCACAGGCTCATAATGAAGTTCTGCGGCAATTGCCTGCATGGCGCTGGCGCTGACGTAAGGGGGGTTGGAGAGGATTGCATCAAACAGCGGCACGGCGGCAACAGCAGAGAGCAAATCCGCACAGATAAAGGAAATGCGCGAGGCAACGCCGTGGCGTTCGGCATTGCGCCGGGCCACGCACAAGGCGGCCAGTGATATATCTGCCGCCACAATATGCGCCTGCGGATAGATGCAGGCCATACTGACGGCGATACAGCCAGAGCCCGTGCCCACATCGGCGAAACACCAGCGACGCTGACGATCCGGGCATTGCTGCAACAGCCACTCCAGCATATGTTCTGTTTCAGGACGGGGAATCAATACATCCGGATTAACCTCGAAGCGCAGGCTCCAGAACTCTTTTTCGCCGGTGATATAAGCGACCGGCTGACGCTGGCAACGTTGCGCCAGGCATTGTTGAAAACGCGCTGCCATCGCCTCATCAACGGCTTGATCAGCCTGAAGAATCAGATCGCAGCGGGAATGATCGCTGACATGCATCCACAGCACTTCGGCATCCAGTCGTGGCGTGTCACAGCCTGCTGCTGCCAGCTGCTGTTGTGCCTGACGTAACAAATGGCGCAGTATCATGA
>WFOJ01000181.1 GCA_015488125.1 Mariprofundaceae bacterium | reverse complement strand
TAAACTCAATCGCCGAAGGCGGTAGCTTCAGGGCGTAGGTGGTGTGGGGGCGTTGGCCTATGCTGTGAATCATGAAGGCTGCGGCCAGTTCTTCGCTCAGGTGTTTTTTCAGGGCGTTGTAGGCGCTGTTGCGGTATTCGGTGAAGGTGTTGCAGTCAAAGGCTGGTCTGCCACGATCGCCGCCCAGGCGTTTAACGATGCGCTGATAGTTACCGCTGCTGCCATGAATCCGGCGGTAGTGACGCAGGAAGGCGGCGGCATCGGCTTTTGCTGCTGTCACGGGTGACATACCGTCGCGGGCGCATTTGGCCTGCCAGCTATAAAAGGCGAACGGCAACGGTGGCATATGCACTTCATGATCGTTGCAATACAGGCGTTTGTCCGCCAGATCAATACGCAACTTGTGCTCGGCGAGGGCCTCCTGAGCGGCGGCGATGGTTTGTGAGAAATCGTGGCGACCGCTGCGCAAGGCCTCTGGCAGGTGATCGCGCAGGCGCACAAAGGGAATCTCGGCCAGCGATACTTCTGCCTTGGCTGTATCCAGCGGCGTTTCGTCGCGTGCGAAAATCACATTCGATTGCGGCGTGGGGTAAAAAAATGCCGGTAACGATTCATACAATGGGGAGACCAGTACATGGCTGAGGCGATCCTGCGGACGGGCGAACAGCGACAGCGCATAGCCCATATAAAAGCCCATCGTCTTGCGCCCACCAGCAATAGAGACGTGTAGTGCTGCATTCTCCCGTGTGCTCAACTCGCGCAGCAGGCGGCAAGCGGCATCACCAATGGCGGCATTGTCCGCTTTGGTGTGAATATCACGCAGACAGACATCCGCACCTTTAACAACGTGAACCTGCTCCATGCCAAAAAGCACTTCCGGCAGCTGGTAATCACGCCGCAAACGCGCCAGCCAGCCATCGTCGCCGAGCAATTGCAGGCGGATGCGGCGGGCGCCTTCTTCCGTGGTCAGCACATGGATTTCCGTCGGCCAGAACGGCGGCTGACGCATGGCCAGAGCATACAGCGTCTCGGTGATGATTTGCGGTGTCAGGCCGGTGACGGCCACGAGGATGCGCTGCGGGAAGTCTGTGGGCAACTTGCACATGGCCAAATCGCCTTACACGGCTTCCAGCCGGTAGCTGCCCAGCCCCATGCAGGCCAGATGCCCCAGGTGCAGCCATTGACCATGCCACAGCATCGGCCAGAAGGGTGCCAGTTCGCCACTTAACTCCAGCGAGCCAATAATGCCGCCTGCCTGCATCTTACCCTGACGGGCGGATTTGCGCGGTGTTTCTTTCCAGTGGGTATCGGCATGGCTGATGGTCACGGCCTGACAGCGTTGCTGCCAGGCACGCCAGTCAATGTCCGGCAGCTTGCCGTCACCCAGATGAATCAGGTAAATGCGGCGCAACAAGCTCATCAGCAGGGTGGTCGCATCCATGGCATCGGGGGTAAGGTTGCGGCCTGCGGATTTCAGCCGCAGCGGCGTATCCAGACGCAGGCGAATATGGCGCGGCGCGGGTGACGGCGGTGCTTCCATCGAGGTATCGGCATGTGCCTGTAACGGTTGCCAGCCATTTTGCCAGATCATCGCCTGTACAAATTGCAAGGGCAAGCGGCGCGCGCCGATGCCGCGACAGGCAGCCAGCGTCAGCGCATGCATAACGATGGGGAAATGACGGCGCGCCTCGCCCAGCAGGCGCAGCTCAATGCGCACTTCATCCCCTGCCGCCACATTGCCACCGGATTGCGGTGCAAACACATACATCGGTGAAGGCGTTTGGTATTGTTTCGGCGCCCCCGCTGGTGCCTGTGGCGCAAAAACCGTGGTATAGCAGCAATGCGCACGCAGCGGGCAGGCATCACAATCGCCTGGCGCACGCTGCACGCAGCAGGCTTTCTTCAGCGCATGACCAAAGGCGCCGCGCCAGGTAGAGCCGGTAAACACCGGCAACATCAGATCCACATCAGCGCGAAAATCAAAACGGTAACGACAAAGGGACGGAAGTTCCATGCTCGCCTCCTGGGAATAACCTCGGGCTTTCGTCAGGAACAAACCATAGTTTGCCAGGTTCCGGCTGTAAAACTGCCAAGCTTGGGAAATCAGAGGACAGAGAACAGAAGACAGAGGACAGAAAGCAAATGTCGTATAAGTCCCATACGTCCTATACGTCCTATAGGACTCATACGACAATTTTTTAGCTGACAATCAGTCTCACCGGGCACCTTGTCGTAATTGTTCGCTGATGTCGTTGGCAAGGCTGAGGCTTTTTAACAGCGTGAGTACGTTTTCTTCAATCGACAGGTTGAAATTGACCGGACGCCCCTTGTCGTAATCCGGGTTGTGTCCGGCAAGGTGTAGCGCCAGTTGCAAACGACCATCGGGCTGGTAATCGGCATCAGCATCCAGGCGGTGGTAATGGAAATTGCCCAACACCCGCATGGCCAGCTTTACCCCCGGATGATTCGCCGCCATGGCGCGACTGGCGGCATTGCCGGTATAGCGAATCACGCCGCCAGGCTGACGCACCTGAAGCTTGCCATGACGAATGCGCAGGCCGTGGTGCAGCCATTGCGCAGGCAACACCCCATCAAGTATGCCGCTGGCTTCAATGCCCTGCCGCTTTTCTAGCGCCACCAGCTGCGCCAGACTGATGGTGCGCAAGCGAAGTGTAAAAGGTTGACTGACAGGCTTCCCCTGATGGCTACGCAAGCGAATGTTGTTGGCTTCCAAGCGACCACCTAAGGCATGCAGGCGAAACACATCGAATTTGAATTGCCAGTCATCCGCCACGCGGCCACTGCCTTTGACCAGCCACTGATGCAACGGCAGGCCTGCATCCAGGGTATCCATATGCCATTGCATGGCAGGAATATGCAGTTTGCCATGTTTTAAGGCCCACCGCATTTCGCCACCAAGACCGGTGAATGGCAGCTTGTTCAGCGTCCCCGACCAGTCGCTGACTGTCAGACTGCCATCCAGGGATGTTGTCAGTGGACTGAACATCAGCCGGGCAGTGGCCTGAAGCCTGCCATTCTTCACCTTCAGCACTTTCAGTTGGCGGGCAAGCGTGGGCGATAAGGCGGCAAGCTGTTGCCCCGGTTTGTTCAGGGCGATGGCCAACCGGGCCTGCAAGCGGTTGCCCTGTGGTTGAAAATCGCCTTTCAAGGTCCAGGGCGATTGCCGCTGATAAGCATAAGAGCAGGAAAAACGCCATGTCTTTGCCATGGATAATTGCAGCTCCCAGTCCCGTGCGGGCAACCTGAGACGAGGATGTTGCACTCCCATACTGGTGATCTGCAGGCTTGCATCCACAGCCTGGCCGGTCTGCCATGCTGTGGTTTGCAGATGCAACAAGCGCGGGGAAAGCCGCCAGTCCTGCCAGTGAAGCGCCGAGGGTTGCAACTCAAGATCAAGCGCTGACAGCCTTGCCGTGGCAACATCATAACGCAGCCTGTGGTGGCTGTGGAGACGCAGGCGGTCAAGCTCGAAACCACCATAGGCGAATGATTGCAAGGGCAGGATGGCATCCTGATCCAGTGTGAACTGCCTCAGCGCGCCACGCGACACAGCAAAGCTGCCTCGCAAGCGCGGTTGCTGCAATCGCCCCGAGACATCATGCCAGGCAAAACTGAGCGCCGTAGCCGGTGACAGCTGCCAGCGTCCCTGCCCCTGCTGCCAGTGCAAGCGGGCATCAAGCACACCGGCTAAATGGTTGGCCGCCGCCTGCCACTTCCCTTCGGCATGCAAGTCAAGCTGCGCCGTCATGCGCTGAAGCAATTGCGGTATATCGCGGTAATCACCATCCGGCACTGCGCATTGCAACTGTGCCTGAACATCCCCGTCAGCCTGCCATTGGTGATGCAACACATGCAGCGCTTCAAGCCTGCCGCGCAATTGAGCCTGTAGCTGCAACATGTGACCCTGCTGCCGAATATACCCTGTTAACTGCATCAGCGTTTGCTGCTGCTGTTGCAGGTTCAGGAAAAGCGCGCCATGACGCTGCATGCGCAACCAAAGCTGCAAATCCTTTTGCGATGCTTCGCGCAGGCGCAGGCGCAGCGTATCGGCATGCAACATGGCCTGACCATGCCAGTGATGCACATCCTGCGTCACCTCCAGCGAGTCAAGGCGCAGACTAGCCACAGGCAGCAGCGCCAGCAGCGGCAAGGGAGATACTAACGTGAAGTGCTGATCCTGGCTGCGCTTCGTGATCAGTTGCAGTCGGCCAATATCAATATGCAGTGACGAAAGATCGCCACGATACAGGCTTTCCGGGCGATAACGCACCAGCAAATGGCTGGCCTCAATCGTTGTCTGACTGTGCCGGTGAAGCAGCGAAAGCGAATCCACTGCCGTATCCAGCAGGCCGATATGCTGCCAGTGAATCGCTGTCAGCGTGATACCCTGCGCATCCAGTTCACCAGCAAGCCGCGCACTGAGCCAGCCTGGCAACCACCACTGCCACGCGCCCCAAAACGCG
Source organism: Mariprofundaceae bacterium (assembly GCA_015488125.1). Taxonomy (GTDB): domain Bacteria; phylum Pseudomonadota; class Zetaproteobacteria; order Mariprofundales; family Mariprofundaceae; genus AB-137-C09. Next base: position 8,196 of record WFOJ01000181.1, on the reverse strand, counting down.
ACAGCCAGCAACGGGATCAGCCACAGCAAGCCTCTCAGACAACGTTGTACCATGTCTGCCTCCCGCACTATATTCAACCATGGGTTTCATTTCAGCAAAAGACGGATACCATCCCCGCTGATGAAACATGAAACTTCCCGCTTGCGCGCCAACAAGGCGCTGGGCCAGCACTTTTTGCACGATCAGTCGGCGATTGCGCGCATTATACAAGCAATCCCCGAAGATGTAACAGCGCTGGAAATCGGCCCCGGTAAAGGCGCGATTACCCATGGCCTGCTAAAACGGGTTCGCCAGCTTTCGCTGATTGAAAAAGATGATCGCTTTGCCGCCTTATGGCAGCAGCAGGCAAAGGCAGGCCAGCCGCTGCGGCTCTGGCACGGGGACGTGATGCAATGCCTTGACGCTGCCTGTGAACGCGATCAGCCATCATGGATCGTCGGCAACCTGCCTTATAATATCAGCGGCCCGCTGACGGCTCGGCTATCGTCATTATCGCTCCCCGGTGGCATGGTGCTGATGTATCAGCGCGAGGTCGGCGAACGCATCATGGCGGCACCGGGTAGCCGCATCTATGGTTCGCTAAGCGTGCTGGTGCGTCATTATTATAATGTGCAGCGCCTGCTGACATTGCCACCGGGGGCTTTTTCGCCGCCACCTAAAGTGCATTCCGTGGTATTACGCCTGATGGCCCATCATCGTTCGCCGAGCTGTGACTGGCAGGCGCTGCAAGCTTGCGTTCGTCAGGGCTTTGCCCACCGGCGAAAAACACTGGCCAACAATTTCCGTGGTACGATCACCCCGGAAACCATGAGACTTGCCGGTATCAACCCGACCCAGCGACCGGAACAACTGGCGTATGAGGGCTGGTGCCAACTGGCTCTATACATGCCGTGATTGACAGTCATTGCCATCTCGCCGATCGCCGCTTCACAGATCCGCAGAGCATCTTGCAGCGCGCGGCCAGCGCAGGCGTTAACAGCATCATCGTCCCTTTAAGCAGGGCGGAAGAATGGCACTGGCAGCCCCCGCCCCCCGCCGACGGCCTGCCGACCGTGGCCTTGAGCTGGGGCTTGCACCCCTGGTTTGCCCACCCTGAAACGCTGGCAAGCTTTCCCCGTCAATATTTGCAGGATGCGGTGGCCATTGGCGAATGCGGTCTGGACTTTGGCCCGCGTGGCGCGCCGCGCCACTGGCAATACGCCATTTTTCGTCAACAGCTTCATCTGGCGCGTGAACATCGCCTGCCGGTGATCCTTCATGCCTGCAAAAGCCTGGATGCCATCATACTGGAAATGCGGAAGTTCCGGGATTTGCGCTATATCCTGCACGGTGCCAGGGCAAGCAGCCAGCAACTGGCGCAGCTAGGCGAATATGATTGTTTCTTTGGCATTGGCAGCAATATGTTCCGGGCCTCCCGGCGGTGGCTGGAGGCACTGCGTCAGTTGCCGGTGGAGCGCCTGCTGGTGGAAACCGATGCTCCCGACCAATGCCCGCCACATCGTCGGGACACAGCCACATACAATGAGCCCGCTTTTTTGCCGGATATTGTTCAGGCGCTGGCCAGGCAACTGCAACTGCCAGTGGCCAGAGTGCAGCAACACACCACAGCCAACGCCCGCCGCTGCTTCTCGCTAACAGCGTAAATCTGCGGTAACGCTAGGAGTCTGTCAGACTTTGATCAATCTACTACGAAAAAGCGGATATTGGCCAAATCTTCGCCCTGCTTTTGTTAAATAGCGCTGCTACTTACCGCCAACAGGTCGAATATTTGGCTCAATCCCGCCATTTATTGTGACGATTGCCAAAATCCGACAGACTCCCAGGCGCTTCAATCGCGATGCGCTGCGCTTCGTCGCACGGCAATACCACGTGCGGCAAGATAATCCTTGGCCTGGCCAATGCTGTAGGTGCCAAAGTGAAAAATACTGGCCGCCAGCACGGCATCAGCCTTGCCTTCCAGCAGACCAGCAGCCAGATGCTCCAATGTTCCCACGCCACCGGAGGCAACCACATTGGCGCTGATACGCTCTGCCACGGTGCGCGTCAGGGCAATATCGTAGCCTGCTTGGGTGCCATCGGCATCCATACTGGTCAGCAGAATTTCCCCGGCACCGTCATCACTCATTTTTTGCGCCCAGGCGACGGCATCCACGCCCGTCGCCTGGCGGCCACCATGGGTATAGCACTGCCAGCCTGCTGCCGGATCGTCCGCCTGATTGCGCCGTGCGTCAATGGCCACCACAATCGTCGAAGAACCAAAACGCTCAGCAGCCTGACGCACAAATTCCGGTTTACGCAAGGCGGTGGTGTTGATGGAAACCTTGTCCGCCCCGGCATGCAGCAGGTTTTCAATATCGCCCAGTTCGCGCACGCCACCGCCAACCGTCAGCGGCATAAACACATGCTCGGCCACTTCGCTAACCATGTGGTACAGCGTATCGCGGTTTTCATGCGAAGCGCGAATATCCAGAAACGTCAGTTCGTCCGCGCCTTCGGCATCATAGCGCATGGCCGCTTCCACCGGATCACCGGCATCAATGATATCGACAAACTGCACACCTTTGACCACGCGACCATTGGCCACGTCCAGGCAGGGAATAATGCGTTTACTCAGCATGCGCTGGCGCTCAGCGTTTGCATGGCGGCGGCAAAATCCAGCGTGCCTTCATAAATGGCGCGGCCTGTGATGGCTCCCTGAATACCCTCATCATAATGCGCCGCCAGCGCTTCCACCTGGGCCAGGGTGGCAATGCCACCGGAGGCAATCACCGGAATGGCAACAGCCTGCGCCAATTGCAGCGTCTCTTCGATATTGGGGCCAGAAAGCATGCCATCGCGGGCAATATCGGTATAGATAATCGCTGCCACACCGGCATCTTCAAAACGCCGCGCCAGCTCGATGGCAGCCAGTTCGGTGACATCATCCCAACCATGCACAGCCACGCGGCCACCCCTGGCATCAATACCGACGCAGATTTTACCCGGAAATGCCTTGCAGGCTTCGATCACCATGGCTGGTTGCGAAACCGCCACCGAGCCCAGAATTACCCGCTCAACACCAAGCGTCAGCATGCCTTCAATACTCGCCATATGGCGCAGGCCGCCGCCCAACTGCACCGGAATCTGCACGCGCTGGCATATGGCCTCAATCGCTGACTTGTTCGCCGGTTCACCGGCAAAAGCGCCATCCAGATCTACCAGATGCAGGCGTTTGGCACCGCAGCGCTGCCAGTGTTCGGCCATGGCTGCCGGATTCTCACCATAATCCGTGGCATCCTCCATGCGCCCTTGTTTCAGGCGCACGCAATGACCACCTTTCAGGTCAATGGCCGGAATAAGTTCAAAAGATGTTGTCATGAATCGTATCTCTTCTCCTTTGGTCGTGTGGCGGTTTATAACTGACCACGCAGCAGCGCCTGATACAACTGACCCCAGCGGGGGCAATCACCGCCTAATGCTGTCAGCCACTGGAGCATACGTCCGCCGGACTCGTTGATCATGGCTGGCACCGCAGACTGATGCCACAGTGGAATACCGGTAGGCAGCGGTCGATCATGCAGATCACGCGAACCGATATGAAGAATATCGCGCCGCAACATTTCCTCCAGATCCCGGACAAGCTGTTCAGCCGCAGGATTAACACCACCATCAGATGGCACAGCGGCATACGTGCCAACAGCGACAGACGAATAAGCCGTCACCGTCACGGGTGTATAGCGTTCCTGCTCAACCGCGCTGTATTTTTCTTCCTTCAGCGTATCGTAGTAATCACTGCCGACAATATAGTGATGAACAGCGGCCGCCGCCGCATCCTCGCAACGCTGCAAGGCCGCCAGCATGGCCTCGCACATGGCCGGATAATCACGACTTTCCATAATACGTCCGACGTTGCGAACAGCCTGCACCAAATGCTGCACATATGCCTGCTGCGACGAATCATGTGCTACTGTGGCAAGCACCGAGGTTGTTAATGCTGCCTTCACCCTGTCTGTCAGGGCAGGCAGCAGCAAGCGAAACAGAAGATGGACATATTTCGCACGCTGATCGTCCGGCCAGTAATCAAAAGCCTGATCGGCAGCCTTGATGGCCAGCAAAGGCAGTACGCGCATCACAGCGCGCCCGGCAATGCGTGCGCGCTGTGCCTGCGTACTGCCAACGAGTTCGGCACTGATCCGAGTGCTATCCATGGCGATCAGGTCTCTCTGCTGCGCGCTTCTTCCAGACGAAGAAGCCCGTGAATAACCATATCCGTATAACTGACAATGCCAATGACCTGCTGCGTATTCCCGTCCACCACCGGCGCACGACTCAAACCCGTCTGCCCGAACAATCGACTGGCGTGACGAATATCCATATCAGGATGAACGGTGATGGCGGGTTTGGTCATGATTTCATACACGGAAATGCGATCAGGCGAGCGATTTTTGGCCAGCACCTGTTTGGCAATATCCGCGATGACCACGATACCGTACTCATCCATATCGTCAATTTTATCCACAATCAGACACTTGGTTTCGACATAGCGCATGGTATTCAGCGCTTCCCGCACGGTCACCCGACTGCTGATCAAATCAAATTTCGATTTCATCACGTCACGCACGGTAACATGATGATGCCGTTTTTCCCCGTTCACAGCTCTTCCTCCACTTCCTCGATCAAGGTGTTGATCTGGGACTTCAGGCCAATGGCATCCTCCACATCCAGTTGAAAAGCGACGCCGGAGCCAGGGTTTTCTTCCAACATGGCACTGGCGGCGATATGTTCCAGAATGCGTCGGCTAAGATGCTCCTCAACAAGAAACAGCAGCATATCACATTGCGTCTCCAGCGCCAGACCAAAAAATGTTTTTTTTGGATTCAGCCCCTCGCCTCTGGCATCGCCGACGATCGTCGCGCCGGTAGCTCCGGCAGCGCGAGCGGCTTCCATCACCGTGTCTGTTCTGCTTTTTTCGACAAGTGCAACCAGTAATTTAAAGTGCATTGGTATCCCCTTTTCGGCGTTCCAGCCACTGAACCATCTGCGCGTAGGACAATACGCTGATAATGGGAAAAACGCTGGCAAAAGCAATCAGGCCAAAACCATCCACCACCGGATTCCGCCCCGGCACAGTCGAGGCCAGCCCCAGGCCAAGCGCCGCCAGCAAAGGCACGGTGACGGTTGAGGTGGTGACGCCGCCGGAGTCATAGGCCAGTGGAATAATCATGCGCGGTGCCCGCAAGGTTTGCAGCAATACGCAGCCATAGGCCGTGAGAATATACATCCATAAGTCCGTACCACTGATAATGCGATAGCAGCCAATGCTGACCCCAGCAGCCACGCCCAGTGATACTGCCAAACGCAACCCCAGCGCCGAAATGGCCCCGGCAGACACCTGCTCTGCCTTGATGGCCACGGCAATCAGCGAAGGTTCAGCCAACGTTGTGGCCAGACCGATGGCAAAGGCAAACGCATACACCCAGCCGTAATCAAGCGGCGATGGCACAGCCACAGGCTTGCCATCAAAAAGAAAGACCGGATCGGTCAACTGACGCGCCATGACATCACCAAGCGGAAAAATCGCCTCATCCAGACCAATCAGAAACAGCACCAGCCCCAGTAAAACATACAAAAAACCGCGCGAGACTTCCCACAGCCGGGGAATAGGCTGACGTAACACCAGCAGCTGAAAGCCGATCAGAACCGCCACGATGGGCAATACATCCCCCATGGTGGTCAGCAGTGTCTGCCAGATATGCACCAGCATTTACGTCCCCAGCACCAGCATGCCATAGCCCATCACAAACAGCATGGGCAACAGCGAAGCAAAGGCAATCAGGCCAAAACCATCAAGTACAGGGTTACGGCCACGAATCGAAGCGGCCAGGCCAACGCCCAACGCCGTCACCAGTGGTACGGTAATCGTTGAAGTGGTCACGCCACCGGCATCATAGGCAATGCCAATGATTTCATCCGGGGCAACAATCGTCATCAGCATCACCAGTGCATAACCGCTGAGAATACAAAGATGCAGCGGCCAGCCGGTGAGAATACGCAATACCCCCAGCACAATGGCCAGTCCCACAGACAGCGCCACCGTATAACGCAGGCCGTCGGCATACGCTTGCCGGGAAGCCACATCGTTGCCAATCAACTGCCCGGTGGCGGCAATATCTGCCGCCTTGCCTGCCACGGCGATCAGTGCCGGTTCGGCAATCGTCGTGCCAAAGCCCAGCAGGAAGGCAAAGATCAGCAACCAGAACACATTGCCTTTGCGAGCAAAGGCATGGGCCATATTCTCACCCAGCGGAAACAGACCGATTTCCAGGCCGCGCACAAACAACGCCAGCCCCAGCAATACAAACAGCATGCCGATGAACATATCCCCAGGATGAGGAATCGAGCGGCCCAGCACCACTTCCTGGAAAAACAGAATCACCAGCACAATCGGGGCCAGATCGCGCATGGCCCCGCGCAACGTGGCCGTGGCTTGCCACCAGCGCTGCATCATGAAAAATCCGTTGCCCGGTGCAGGCGGTGAATGCGCAGAATATCGCGAAACATCAACACCGGATCAATCAGCATGCGCACCCGCGAATTCTCCCGGTGAATCCATTGCACCGGAATTTCCCGGATCGTCAAACCAAGGCGTTGCGCCAGATACAGCAGTTCCACATCAAAACTGAAGCCATCAAGCTGCGCCCGCGAAAATATTTCCTTCGCTGCCGCTGCCGTAAACGCCTTGAAACCACACTGCGTATCCTTGAAATCAAGATCCACATAATGCTTCATCAACAGATTAAACGTCATGCCCATATGCTCGCGCAACCAGGATTGATGGCGGCTGATATCCGACTGTGGATGCTGGCGGGAGGCCATCACCACGTCGGCGCCTGCTTCGATCGCCGGCAACACTTTCACCACTTCGCGGATATGCGTCGAATGATCCGCATCCATGAACAAGCGAATATCACCCGTCGCTTCCAGCATGCCACGGCGCACAGCCGCTCCCTTGCCGCGATTGATACCATCGCCGATCAGCCGACAATATGGGTATTGCTCCAGCATGGGTCGCACACATCCGACCGTATCGTCCGTGCTGCCATCGTCAACAATCAGTATTTCAACATCATCATCCATATTTTCGCACAACCAACCACAGGCAGCATCCAGCGTTTTCGGTAGGCGTTTTGCCTCATTATAGGCAGGGATCACCACGGAAAGCTTCATGATCTGTCTCGCGTCGTCCGATACAGGCCAATACCCCCAACAATCAGCATCACCGAGGAAAGTAGCGCGCCCATGGTCACCGGACCAAACAAAAAGCCAAGCTGCGCATCCGGCTGGCGAAATTGCTCGCAAACAATCCGCGCCAGGGCATAGCCAACGAGAAACAGCGAGACATGCGCACCGGGTCGCCAGTTGCAGCGGCGGGTAAACCACAGCAGCAGGAACAGGGCGATGCCTTCCAAGCCCAGTTCATACAACTGGCTGGGATGGCGTGGCAAGCCATCACCGGCAGCGGGAAAAATCATCGCCCAGGGCACATCACTCACCCGTCCCCACAATTCACCGTTGATGAAATTGCCCATGCGCCCGGCTGCCAGCCCCAGTGGTGCCACAATGAAAAAGCGGTCGGCCAGGGCCAGAAAAGGCAAACCGTGGCGACGGCAATACCACCAGCCAGCCACAATCGGCCCGACCAGACCGCCATGAAAACTCATACCGCCTTGCCAGACATAAAAAATATGCAGCGGATGATGCCAGTAGTAATCGAAATTATAGAACAACACATAGGCCAGTCGGCCACCGATAATCACGCCGAGAATCAGCGCGCTGAACAGGTTTTCGTATTGCTGCGGCGTGATGCGATGCTGCCACAGGCCGTTTTCCTGCAACTGCCAGCGCGTCAGCCACCATACGGCGGCAAAACCCAGTACATACATCAGGCCATACCAGTGAATTGCCAGTGGCCCGAGATGAACGGCAACCGGATCAATCTGCGGCGCCAGCATTACCAGACCATCCACAGCAGGATGCCGCCCAGCGCCAGCCGATAGATGACAAACGGTCCCATGCCAGTGCGTTCAATATATTTGAGAAAAAAATGAATGCAGAGATAAGCTGACACCGCCGACAACCCGTAGCCAAGCATCAGCACCATTGCATCCGCAGGCTGATCAGGCGTTTCTATCCAGTCTTTCACCTTCAGGCCGCCAG